>JBDTUW010000248.1:0-6387 GCA_040007555.1 Acidobacteriota bacterium
CCGGCATTCTTATCTGGAGCTTGGGGGCACTGTGCCGTTTGAAGAGAGAGAGGACATGCCCAAGCTAGCGAGGCGATCGATGGCCGCCATCTTGATCGTCGTTTTGCTGTGTTCAAGCGCAACGCCTCAGTTTCCGGGAGCCCGTCCCGTCCCGTCGCGATGGCGGCAGGGCTTCCGAACGATCAACGCAGAAGACGCGCGCGAGTGGCTGGGCGTGCTCGCCGGCCCTGATTTTCGCGGGCGTTCTCCGCGCACAAGTGACTACGCTGCCGCCGCCGGGTATACGTCGGCGCTCCTTCGCCGCTGGGGACTCAAACCCCTCGGAGATGAGGGCTCGTTTTTCCAGAGGTTTCAGACCGAGACGGTTGCGGTCGTTCCTGAAAGCGCCTCGCTTGCGACAGAGGACGCCGCGCTCCGCCTGGATTTCATGAAAGACTTCGCTCTGCGGGCCTACGATGAGTTCGAGAGCATGGAGCGAATCTCTTTTCTGCGGGCTCCACAAGGGACTGACCTGAGCAAGCTGGACCTCGCGGCACAGGTCGGCAACTTTGTCGTCGTAGCGGCTGAGATGCCGGCTGAGAATCGGGCCGCCTATCGCGCGCTTGTCGACGGGTGGTCACCTCGCGTGCGCGTCATCGTGCCGGTCGCACGGCCCGAGCTGCTCCGTAGCTCTCCGGTGACGCGCGTCAAAGGTATTCCGCCGGCGGCTTCAGAAAAGTTTGCCGGGCTGAGCCTGACTGCTACTGCGGCGCGAAAAGTCGCAGAGTACTGCGGGGCAACGGCGTTCCTCGCTCCCGCGGCGAACACTGCAACGCTTGAGATATGTCCGCATACGTTCGCGCTTCGGTCCAAGGTTGCAGTAAAGGATGACATTTCGTCCTTTAATGTCGTCGCAAAAATCGAGGGAAGCGATCCGCTCTTGCGTAGTGAATGTGTTTTCATCGGCGCTCATCTGGATCACCTCGGTGCGAGGGAGCGCGGTATTCACTG
Organism: Acidobacteriota bacterium; assembly: GCA_040007555.1. Classification (GTDB taxonomy): domain Bacteria; phylum Acidobacteriota; class Blastocatellia; order RBC074; family RBC074; genus JANNRD01. Next base: position 991 of record JBDTUW010000248.1, read on the forward strand.
GGGCGCCGACGATAATGCATCCGGTGTCACCGCTGCTCTCCTGATAGCAAGAGCCATTACACAGAATCCGGTCAAACCAAAACGGTCGGTCGTCATTGGTCTCTGGGCCATGGAGGAGTCAGGCTTACTAGGCTCCTGGGCCTACGTCAACCGCCCCTCGTTTCCGCTCAGCGAGACAGTTGCCTATCTCAACATGGATCAGGTCGGCCGGGATGAGGAAGACCCGCGGTTCAACGAAAAGGCGGAAGCGAACGCGACTTCGATTTACATCGGCTCGGTGAAATTCAATTCAGAAGATCTCTACCGGGTCCTGCGCGCAACCAACGGGTATATCAATCTCCGTCTCAAACCGGATCGCGAAGATCGGACGCTGCGGAGCGATACTGCCAGTTTCTATCGCAAGGGAATTCCCACGCTGAAGGCATTCACCGGTGAACACCCGGACTATCACCGGGAGGGTGATACGCCGAATAAGGTCAACTACGCCAAACTCGTCAACATCGCAAAGTGGCTATACTTGACGAGCATGGAACTGGGTACGCAGCCGGGGCGTCCGCGATTTCAGAAACGGCCGTTTGAATTGTGGACGATTGAGGACGTTCCCACGAGATCGGCGCCTTAGTGGCTTACGGTCAGAACCGAGCAGAAGCGCGCATGATTTTCACCCCGGTGTTGCAAAACGGCGGATCAGGCTCACGATGTCTCTCCTTATCCTTCCAGTAATCCTGCTTATCACCCTCCTTGCGCAGGCACCGGCGACGAAGGTCGTCGCGATCCCCGCTAGCCGAATGGAGCAGGATCGAAAAATCGCCGCCTGTTTTTCGCCGATCTTCAATCAGGGACTTGGAGATCAACCCCGGGCCGATTACATCACAAACTTTGACTTTGATGGAGACTGGAAGGGCGATAACAACTGGAAGAATCTGGACGATCAATCGCTGCCACTTCGCGCCTGGGTCTACTTCTCGGTGATCGAGACATCAACTCATTATTTCGTCCACTACGCGGTCTTCCATCCACGTGATTACAAGAGCGATCTGGTAACCGCAGCAGTTGTGGACGCGCTGATTCGCACCGGGCTGGGAAAGCTGGGCAAAGATCCGACCGGTGGTCTGGCCGACGAGATTGCGCTTTCGCACGAGAACGACCTTGAGGGCTGCCTCGTCGTAGCGGCGAAGAACGGAAGTCAGCTTTCTAAGGCGCGTGTGCAGTTCGTCGAGACGATAGCGCACAACCGTTTTCTTCGATACCGGCCGGCTGGCCGCGGCGTCCAGGACTACGAAGCGGTCTCGATGAAGGGGCAACACGCGGTTCTGTTTGTCGAGCCGCGGGGTCACGGAGTCTCTCATTATCGGGAGCGAGCCGATGAAGTGCCGGATTCAGTTAACGGAGTGTATATGTACGTTTATGCCGGGCGTGCCGATGATCCGCAGAAGACCACTGTGGGAGCAGATCAGAAAAAGGTCGAGATTGGATATGACCTGGTTCCGATTGCGAACACGTTGTGGATGCGCGCGCAAGGTGGGTCTGGCGAAACCTATGGAGTAGCGACGGAGTATCCCACTGTTTGGCCAATTTCGAAACCGGTGCCGGGGGCGCTCGATGAGAGTGCGGAGAGTCCAAAAGTGGTGCTTGGCTCTGCGTTTTTGGGAGCAGTTGGTTCGCCTAACCGCGCGCGAGCACCGTGGGCCTGGTTTGACTGGACAGAACGGGACCGGCCGGCGGGCGAGTGGTTTTTCGATCCGGCGACCCTGATCGCGAGGCATTTCCGCTTGGGTGCCCAATTTTCGCGAACGTATGTGTATCACCCGTTTCTCAATGGGCACTAGGCAGGGGAGATGGGGCGGCAGCAGGACGGCCATCTTGGCAGGGCGGTCCGTCAATCCAAAATCTAAGATCTAAAATCCAAAATCGATCTCAGGCTGGGGGGAGAACAATCCGGAAGCGGGCGCCTTTTCCACGTTCAGACTCGACTTCGATCCTCCCATCGTGCAGCTGAGCGGCGCGGAAAGCCTGCGATAGTCCGATACCGCTGCCCTGCGGTTTGGTAGTGAAGTAAAGGTTGAAAACCTTCTCGCGCACCTCTGGCGGAATCCCTTGTCCCTCGTCCTGAATGACGATTTCGACCTTGCCATCCGGTGTTCGCGCGGTCTCAATCGTCAACGTCCCTCCCTCTGGCATCGCCTGGCAGCCGTTGATGACGATATTGAGCAGCGCCTGTTTGATCAGATCTGCGTCGACCTTAACCGGAAGCGGCTCGGTAGCGTAGTTCTCAGCGAACCCCACTCCTTTTTCACTGGCGTCGGCAGCGAGCAGCAGGACCTCCCTGACAATCATGGTCACGTCGACCAGCTGTGGTCGCAGCTGGACCGGTCGGTTGAAATCCAGAAACGTCTGGACGACGCGGTTGAGCCGGTTAACCTCCGACACCAGGACATCGACATGCGTTGTCGGGTCGCCCCCGGACGCAAGCTTTGCGTTGAGGAGCTCAAGGTGCAGCACCATTGCATGCAATGGGTTCTTTACTTCATGCGCGACGCCGGCCGCGATGCGGTTGAGCGCAGCCAGCTTGGTAGCGAAATCGAGCTGGTTCTCCAGGTGCTCGAGCGTCGCTGGATCCCGCAACGAAAGCAGCGCCCCTGCTGTGCTCCCCCGATCTGCAAATATCTGCACCGCAGCTGCCACAGTTTGCGGTTCCGAGCCATTAGCCGACAGCGCAGTCACCTCCTGAATCGACTCACGGATACGGTAGGCGCGAGTCAACAGGCGAACGACTGGGTGATTTGGTCCGAGCGCATCGGAGAGAGGAACACCGCGCATGAGTCCATGGTCACCTGAAAGGAGGCGTTCCGCCTCGGGGCTGGCGAGAAGTATCCGCTGCTCACGGTCAAGCAGGACAACCCGTTCCGAGAAGCTCCCGATCACCTGCCGCAATTGATCGCGAGTCATCTCCAGCTCGCTGCGGTTGCCGGCGAAGCGGCGTCCAAGAACACGCAGCCTCTGTGTAATGCTGTGAGGCTCGGTTGCCGTGGCTCCAGTATCGCTCTCAGTACCGGCGCGGCTCTGCGCCTCCAACTCCTCGATGCTTGAGACCATTTCTCTGAGCGGGCGGAGCACGAGCGGAGATGAGAGGAGAGCGATGAGCAGGACGAGACCTGCAATAGTAAGCGCGAAGACCGCACTGAGAAGAGCTGGAATCTTCAAATCCCGTCTCAGATCGACGGTCGCGATGGTGGTGACAATGTCTGCGAAAGGGCGATTGCTCAGCTTAAGCGCAGACCGAATCTCATATTCGCGGTTGGTGAAACCGAGGAGGAGGAGCTGCTTTGGCCAGAGTGCGCGCTCGAGGTCAGCCGCTGAGGAGCGGACGCGTGTCTGCGCGGATGACGGCTTTGCATTTGCCTCTGCTATCAGCGATCCATCGGCGGAGAGAAGAACCGAGTGGGAAAACTCCTGATCCGGCCCGGTGCTTGCTTCGAGAAGCGCGCGCACCGCGGGGTTATCGCGCAAGAGTAACCGTGCATCCTTACCCGGATTCTCGAGGATGACCTGCTGCGTAATTTGATAGAGGGCATCAGCGAGGGCCTCCTGAGCACGATGGCGCGCGGCCAGGCGCACCCCAAGGAGACGAGTGAGGTTGAAACAAGTCAGGGCTCCCACAGCCGTCAGTGCCAGCGCCACAATGACGGCAAGGTGTCTTGTTCTAACACTCGGATCCCATCTCAATCGCATTTAGTCATCCAGTCAGCCGGCGAGGAGAAACGTCATGCGCACCCGTTGATGCAGCATGCATTTCACGAGGCAACTGTAGACCTTTGACAATGCCGCGGGCAAGGGCATAACCGGGTTACCACGGGTGAATCGGCGATGCCCGAGTTTTAAGGGACAAACTCACGCGAAGCCGCGAAGGAGCGAAAGACGCGAAGACGGAAGAGAAGCGGGAGGGAGAATTCATCGGCATCAGTTTGCCTTTGTTTGCTACCTTCGCTTTCGCGCCTTCGCGTGAGAGTTTGGCCTTTTTCCATTGAGCCCATCCTCGGCGAAACCGAGCCAGTACGCCGAGCTTTCTTCCTTTTGCCATTTCTCGAACCCGGTATATAATGCGCCGGTCAATGTCCCTTGGGTGGTTTTGCGCTGGGTGATCGGGCTTTGAAGAGTCATCTCATCGTTTGACGAAAGTCGAATCAGGAACGTAGCTCGCTGGGCTGTCCCGATGATGGAGAGTTGTTTCAACTCTTCATCATCAGGACAGGCTGGCAAACGGCGACCTGCCGAGCCTTCACCTTGCTTTTTCTCGACGCGACGACTCAAAGGATTTCTGCTTGAGAGCGAACCATCTTAAGTCTGTCTTTCTAACCCTTCTCCTCTTCACCGGATCGGTCTTCGCACAGAGCGGAACGATCAGCGGCAAGGTACGGGATGCCGGCGGGGCAACCCTTACCGGGGTCATCGTCGCCTTATGGCGTGCGAATGGGCTTGAAGCCCAGTCAGTAACCGCCCGGGACGGAGACTTCGAATTTTCAGGGCTGGAACCGGCGTCTTACGAGCTCATCATCAAACACCCGGGTTATGAGCCCGCGACCGAACGCGTCGAGTTTCGCTATTTTGAGCGCAGCAACGTCCGCATGGAGATAATCCGCGTCGAAATCAACCTGAAGCCGGCAAGAGGTGAAAATACCCGGCCCGGAACCAACTTCGTTCAGGACGTACCTCCCGCGGCTCGCAGCGCATTCGAGAACGGTGTCGCCAGAATCAAAGAAGGGAAGCCAATCGAAGGAGTAGCGCTTTTGCACGAGGCGATCAGCGTTTTCCCGAACTACTTCAATGCTCATTTTGCTCTGGCAGGGCAGCTCAGCAGGGAGGGCAAGGCCAGCGATGCGCTTGCCGAGCTCGAACTTGCCAGACTGATCAATGATCGCGATGCGCGCGTCTATCACTTGTTTGGCGTCCTGATGACCGGGCAGAGCAAATATGCCACGGCCGAATGGGCCTTTCGCGCAGCGATCGACCGGGATCCGACTGGCGCGCAGTCGCATCTGTCGCGAGCGATCGTCCTGCTGGAACTGGCTAAGCTGGAGAAGGATCAAGCGGAAGTAAAAAAGCGGCTAACTGAGGCTGAAGGCGATCTGGCACGCGTCATCGAACTCACCGGCGACAAACTTCCTGCTGCGTATCTTCACCGCGCGCGGATTCACGAGATGCGTGGACATGGCAAGGCTGCCGCGGCTGACCTCGAGACCTATCTGAAACGAAATCCAAATGATAAGAATGCGCTAGCACTTCGGGAGGCAATCGTTCGACTCAATCGCTGATCCGCTCAGAGCGCATCTTCTCCCGCGGCTCCGATCTCGCCCACGATTTTCATTTAGGTAGGGGCGGGGCTTGTCCCCGCCCGGC
>JBDTUW010000249.1:0-6338 GCA_040007555.1 Acidobacteriota bacterium
CTGTTTGACGGAAATGCGAGTGGCGCAACTCCGAGCTACGACCGGGTTCCACGCGCGCTGGCGTTGTCGAAGATCCCGGCAGTCGCTGATGGCAACGATACCCGATTAGTGGTAATTCGCGTTGGCGGGACACTACTAACTGGGACAACACCGATCGGAAATCTGTTTGGGCTTGTTTTTGACGATTCGGAAACACCTCACAGCGTCTCGATTTCACCGGTGCCGTGTCAGTTGTTCCAGCGGATCGACAACAATTTCCCGAACACTGTGCCCCCGCTTGAGACCTTCATCAGCGCGGGCAAGACCGGATGGATGAAGATCTGGAACCCGGTTTCAGATGCCGGCATTCTGGGCTCCGTTCTCAACCGCAATGTGAATGTCAGCTCGGCTGCCAATGCATTTGTAGGTGGGCACAACCTGCATAAATTGACGCTCTCGGCGAGCAATTCGCTGACGCTGCCCATCTTCCCGCCGAGCTGCTTCTAGTCAGGCACCGGCGGTGTAGTGAAAAATCCAGCGGGAACGCGATCACGTTCCCGCTGGATTCGTTTTTTTCTATTGCCCTTCTCCCACTCAAGCGTGTTTCCGCCCGCCCCCCCGATTGACTCGGAGTCCATCCACCGCACGATCGGATGCGAGTACGTATCAAGCATCGGTTCTCCAGGATTAAGATACGGATCAGGAAGAGAGATAAGAATATCTGATTGACAGCCGAAGCATTTATGCTTAAGCTTTCCACATTGGAAACTTCTAGTGGTTGGCTAGTACGGATGGTTGGGTTGCATCAGATCGTTTTTGCTACTTACCCGCGCGATGAGCGCTACGCTTCCTGAAGTCATTCGTCCTCGGACAGCCTCGGTAATCGCAGCGATCTTGACCTTCAGACTGTTACGCTAAAGGAGAACGTCCATGAAAACCTCACGAAGACTGTTTCAGATGCTATCAGTGGTCTGCGCGCTGGTCGTGATGGGAATCTCGGCGATGGCCGCTGATCCGGGCTTGATCTTTCCACCGACCTCCGAGGTCAACGATCAAAAAGCCGGCTCCGTGCTCGTCTACAATTACTATACATCGTCATCGTCGGCACCAAACCTGACGAACACCCGATTCAACCTGACGAACACCAGTTCGACATCGGCCGCCTTCGTGCACCTCTTCTTCGTTGAAGGATCGAGCTGTAGCGTGTCCGACCGCTTTGTTTGCCTGACCGCAAACCAGACCCTCACGTTCCTCGCCTCGGAACAGGATCCCACCACCACCGGGTTCCTTGTAGCGATCGCCGCGAATGGGGTTAACGGATGCCCGGCCGCCTTCAATTTTCTCATCGGCGATGAGTACGTGAAGACCGATTCCTTGCATCGCGCAAATCTCGGCGCTGAGGCGTTTGCCGCACTCTACAATGGACAGCTACCGGGCTGCGACGGAAATTCAGTGACCGCGGTTCTCAGCTTCGATGGAGTGGTTGGTTCCGGCTACAACCGAGTGCCACGAGTCTTGGCTGTATCGAGCATTCCCTCGATACTTGACGGCAACAATACCAGATTGATCGTCAACCGAATCGGCGGCACGCTCGTCACCTCAAGCAGCTCGGTCGGCTCTGTTTTTGGTCTTCTCTATGACGACCAGGAAGAGCCTCACAGCTGGAATGCAAACTGGGGGTGCCAGGTTGTAGTTCAGTTGACTAACAATTTCCCAAAAGTCGCACCGCGCTTTGACCAGGTCATTCCTGCCGGTCAGACCGGCTGGATGAAGTTTTGGGCAACCAGTGATGTCGGCATCGTTGGTGCAGTCATCAACCAGAATGCGAGTGTCGGAACCGCTGCGGGCGCATTCGTAGGCGGTCACAACCTCCACAAGTTGACCCTGTCAGCGTCGAACTCGTGGACGATTCCGATCTTCCCGCCATCCTGCTAGTAGCGGCGTAGCAATCCCGATGAACAAAAGAGCCGAGCCTCATTCGAGGTTCGGCTCTTTTCCCTTTTCGTTGGCACGCACTCCAAAGCAATTTGAGAGCAGACATCTCGCGTCGCTTGTCCCCTCACCCATTGAGCGTCGCGGGAAGCGTGGCCTCGAATGATTGCTCAAGCACGGCGATATCTTCATCCAGAAGCATCTCGCCATTGAGCTCGATGGTCAGCCGATTACTCGTAACCTCGCCGATCTCAAGGCAAGCCGCACCAGCTTCGGCCGCAATCGCGATTATCCAGGGAACATCCACGGCCCTGCTTGTCAGCACAATTCGCGACGGCGATTCATCAAAGAGCAATGCCAGCCGCCGCCCAATTCCCTCCTCCGCATTGTCAAAACCGCTCAGCGAATCATGCTCGCTGAGCTGAACTCTTGCGCCCATGGGCCTTTGCCGAAAACGCGAGAAGCAGCTCTCAGCCAGCGCCACCGCCAGTCCTCCATCAGAGCAGTCGTGTGCCGAGCGCACGAAACCAGCCTCGATTGCGCGCAGGCACACACGCTGCACCGCCAGCTCAGTCTCAATATCCAGAACCGGGACCCGACCGACCACTTCGCCACCAAGAGAGGCGAAAAACGCGCTGCCTCCGAGGTCTCCAAGCGTGCGACCCAAAAGGAGAATGACGTCCCCAGGCTCCTTGAACCATTGAGTCGTGATGTGGCGCGCATCTTCCGCAACACCCAGCATGCCGATCACGGGCGTTGGAAATATTCCCCGTCCTTCTGTCTCATTATAGAAACTGACATTTCCGCCGGTCACCGGAGTGCCAAGCGCAGCACACGCCTCAGCGATGCCGTCTATGGTGTCACTAAATGCCCGCATCACTTCGGGGCGCTCCGGGCTGGCAAAGTTCAGACAATTGGTCACGGCCAAAGGTCGAGCGCCGCTACACACTACGTTCCTGGCAGACTCAAATACGGCCAGTCGCGCTCCGGCCCGGGCATCGAGCGAGCAGTAGCGTCCATTGCCATCGAGCGACATGGCAAGTGACTTCCTCGTTTCCTTGACTCGAATGACAGCAGCATCAGATCCTGGCAGAACAACTGTATTTGTCCTCACCATGTGATCGTATTGGCGCCACACCCATGCCTTGGACGCGATATCCGGGGATTCGATCAGCCGCTTGAGCGCATGCCCTATCGCTTCACCAGTGTTGTCGCGGCCAATCTCAGCGCGCAGCGCATGCCAGATTCGCAGAACACGAGCGTCCGTATCATCAACGGTGGGTTCAGGGCTGGCTGACAACGGGCGATCATATCGCGGCGCCTCGCTGGTGAGAGCGGCATTTGGAATCTCAGCGACGACCTCGCCCCGGTGGACAACACGCAGCTTCTGATCGTTGGTGACGCGACCAATCGTCACCGCATCAAGGTCCCAGCGTGCGAATATCTCGTGAACCTGTCGTTCGCGACCTCGCTCCGCGACGATGAGCATCCTCTCCTGTGACTCGGAGAGCATCATCTCGTACGCAGTCATTCCTGTTTCGCGCTGTGGCACCAGATCAAGATCGATCTCGATGCCAGTGCAGGCGCGCGCGCCCATCTCGCAGGATGACGAAGTCAACCCAGCCGCGCCCATATCCTGGATTCCCACGATCGCGCCTGCGCGCATCGCCTCAAGACAGGCCTCGAGAAGTAGCTTTTCGGAAAAAGGGTCCCCGACCTGCACCGTCGGGCGCTTCTCCATCGCCGCTTCGTCGAATTCGGCGGACGCCATCGTCGCGCCATGAATCCCATCACGACCAGTCTTCGCGCCAACGTATATGACCGCGTTGCCAATCCCTTCAGCCTTGCCATAGAAAATCTGTTCGCGCCGCACCAAACCCAGAGCGAATGCATTAACCAGCGGGTTGAGCGAATAGCAGTCCGCAAAGTAGACTTCGCCGCCGATGGTCGGGACGCCAAACGCATTACCGTAGTCACCGATCCCCTTGACCACACCCGCCATGATGCGACGGTTGCGGCCAATCACGTCTTCGCTAGTCTGGACTCCGGCATCCTCGCTGCGAATCGGGCCAAAGCGCAGACTGTTGAGCGCCGCCACCGGCCTTGCACCCATGGTAAAGATATCCCGAAGAATTCCCCCGACACCGGTCGCGGCTCCTTGATAAGGCTCGATAAAAGACGGGTGATTGTGTGATTCGATCTTGAAGGCGGCGCACCATCCATCGCCAATATCGACGATACCCGCGTTCTCACCGGGTCCCTGCACCAGACAATCGCCGTCGGTTGGAAGACGGCTGAGGTGCATGCGCGAGGACTTATAGGAGCAGTGCTCGGACCACATGACTGAGAAGATTCCGAGCTCAGTAAACCCTGGCTCCCTGCCGAGCAGTTGCTCAATCCTTCGGAATTCTTCGCTTGTCAGATTGTGGTCTTTGAGGATATCCGCTGTGATCTTCATTGAGTGGAAAGTCTCTATGCCCGCAACTTGATCATCTCGCTGAGTGAGAGGGCAAGCGAAAGAAAGATCGATCGACCTTCGTTGCTGCCGAGCATCGTCTCGGACGCACGTTCAGGGTGAGGCATCATCCCAAGTACATTGCGTTCCCGATTGCAAATCGCCGCGATATTCGCAAGCGAGCCATTCGGATTCGCCTCATCTGTGATCATCCCCTGTTCCGTCGAATACCGGAAGATGATTCGTCGCTCGCGCTCAAGCTCGGCAAGAGTATCGGGGTCGCAGAAGTAGTTCCCTTCACCGTGCGCTATCGGAAGATGTAGGATCTGCCCTTCTGTGCAGGCAGAGGTGAACGGGGTATCGGCGTGCTCGACGCGGACGTTGACATGTTGGCAGAGGAACTTCAGGTGTCGATTCCGCAGTAAGGCTCCTGGCAGCAATCCCGCCTCGCAAAGAATCTGAAAGCCATTACAGATTCCCATGACAAGGCCGCCCTCGTGCGCAAACTCTCCGACCGCACGCATGACAGGCGAGTACCGAGCGATCGCGCCAGTCCTCAAATAGTCGCCATACGAAAAACCGCCAGGAAGAATGATCGCGTCAAAGTTACCGACCTCCTCTTCCTTGTGCCAGATAAAGTCAACTGGTTGCCCAATGACCTTACTGATGACGTGGTAGGTATCATGATCGCAGTTGGAACCGGGAAAGACGACGACGCCGAACTTCATCGATGCGTGTCCTTTGGCATAAGGTGTGAGTCTAATGGAGAGTTGTACTATACAGATCGCTCATTGTCTAGCAGTTGTCAGTTCAAGGCGCCGATGATGCGGGTTGAAGGTAATCCTCACCGGGGTTGATGAACAAATCCTGCTCGAGGTGATACTGTTTGTCGTGAAGCTGTTTATATCTTCGGTCGAGCTTTATCAGCTCGTGGTGAGTCCCGCGCTCAACGATCTCTCCTCCATCAAGAACGAGAATCTGGTCGGCACTCCGTATCGTTGACAGTCGGTGCGCAATCACAAATGTCGTCCGGCCCTGCCTCAGCGCTCGCAGTCCATCCTGTATCTGAGCCTCGCTCTCGCTATCGAGACTTGATGTAGCTTCATCAAGAATCAATATGCGCGGGTCCGCCAGAATCGCCCTCGCAATCGCAATCCGCTGCCGCTGCCCGCCGGAGAGTTTCACGCCGCGTTCACCCACGATCGTCTCAAATCCTTCCGGGAAGCCCTCAACAAACTCCTCACAGTGAGCTATCCGGGCCACTTCTCGAATCTGCTCGCGCGTCGCGTCCGGACGCGAAAAACTGATATTCTCGGCAACCGTTCCGTCAAAAAGAAAGTTGTCCTGAAGGACTATACCCAGGTGTGCGCGGTAGTCGCGCAACCTTACCTGTGCCAGATCAAACCCATCAACCGTCACGCGACCTGAAGCGGGTCGATTGAATGTCATCATCAAACTGATGAGCGTGCTCTTGCCCGAGCCACTAGGTCCGACCAGGGCAGTCGTCGTCCCTGCCGGTGCATCAAATGACACGTCCTTCAGTACCGGCAGCCCCGGTCGATACTCGAAGCCAACATTCTCAAACCGGACCTCCCCGCGAAGACTTCTGAGATGCAGTCGCGAATCGTCCTCGGCATCTTCCGTGGCCATTCCTTTGATCTCGCGGATCCGATCAAGCCCGGCGAATGCCTCCGTGATCTGCGTACCGATCGAAGCGATTTCGACAAGCGGCATCGCCATCAGTCCGGTAAAGAAGATATACATGACGAAATCGCCAAGGGTCATTGTGCGATCAAGAATGGCATTGCCACCGAAGTAAATCATGACCGCTCCGATCAACCCGATGATGATCGAGGAGAAAGCCATGATCGCCGAGACGCCCGTCAGCGACTTTGCTACATTTCGAAAAAGACGATGCGCGCCGCGGGCGAAGATCAGTTCCTCGCGCTTCTCCGCCGTGTAGGCCTTGACG
>JBDTUW010000250.1:0-6324 GCA_040007555.1 Acidobacteriota bacterium
CGTGGGTGACGAGATGCAGACGAGGCCGGACCCTCCACGACCGGTTGGTCGACTGAAGCATCTCGGCCGAAACTGGCGAGTTGCGCTGTGGTGGAGACCCGGTGTCATCGTCGCAGCAAGCGCGATGATCCTCATCACATTGTTCGTGATCCTTCGCTCACCCCTCCCAGCAGTGTCAGCAGCGGAGATATTACGACGATCGGTTGCTGCTGAGAAGGCAGGCGCGAGCGGCACCGATACCATCGTCCACCGCTCGCTGAATCTCTCTGTGCGTGACCCGCGCGGCGGTCGACTTCACCTTCAGCAACGCATCGAAATCTGGCAGAGCCCGACGATCAAGGTGCGTCGCCTGTACGATGACACAAACCTGTTGGTCGCCGGAGAGTGGAGAAAGACGTATGGTTCCAGCACCCTCTATCGCACTGGCGCGGAACCCCAGCAGACGGAACAGACGCCGTCCACTGCACCGTCTCAGCTAACAGTCGACAATGCGTGGTTGAGGGAGCCAAGCGCTGAGGATTTCGCGAGGCTCGCGTCCGACGCGGCTCAGGTGACTCTACACGAAGAAGCGATCGCCTTTCGGGTAACCCTTCAGGGAGCATTACAGCCATCCGGAGATCACGGCAGTCAGATTAGCGAGGCAACGATCATTCTGAGCCGACCTGCGATGCGCCCCGTCGAGCAGGTCTTCATAGTCGGGAGCGCCGATGGAATACGCGAGTTCCGCTTTGCTGAAACCCGATTCGAGCAACGTAAGGCGAACGAGGTAGCTGCCATTGTGTTTGAGCCGGACGCCGTATTCTTTCCCGTCAAGGAAACGGATCTGGTAGCGGTGGTTCCAGAGACTCCGGTTCCAGCTCCAAGCCTTGCGCCGGTGCCCGTCGTGGCGACAGCAGAACTTGAGATCGAAGTTTTGAGTCTTCTCAGCGCGGTGGGTGCAACACTCGGAGAGGAAGTGAGCGTCGCGCGAAGCCTGGATGGATCCCTGCAGGTGACAGGCGTCGTGGAAGGGAATGAACGGAAGTCATCGATTCTCTCGGCACTTGAGCCAATCGCGGGTCACCCGGTCATCAAGGTTCAAGTCGAGACAACCGAAGAGGCTATGCTGAGGATCGAGAAGGCGCGAACTCCTTCAGAAGCAGCGGTTGTACAGATAGAAGAGAAAGCTCCGCCGATCGGAATCATCGCGGTTGACGCGGAATTGCGACGCTATCTACTTGCAAAAGGCACATCAACTGATAAGCTCGATGAAGAGATCAATCAGTTCGCTAACCACGCGCTCAGATCTTCGCGTCAAGCCGTGCTCTATGCATGGTCCCTCAGACGGATGGTCCAGAGATTTTCGGCCAGCGAGCTCCAATCGCTCGATCATGAAGCCCGGGTGAAATGGCTAACAATGATCAGCGAGCACACCATCGGGTATGAGCGCGAGATTGCAGGACTACGCGCCCACCTGTCACTAGCTTTTGCCGCGAGAGCGGCTGCGGATGAAACGGCCACAGAAATCGTCGATGAAGCGGGTCTGGCCCGCATCATTCTCCGAATGGCCGAGCTAAGCACCAACACTGACGAAACGATCAGATCGGCGTTCACGCTTTCCGGAGGCGATGCTTCCGCGGTGAGTTCGACACAATTCTGGCGAACGATAAGCAATGCGGAGTTTCTTGCACACCGGATCGCGCAGAGTGTTCAACAACTGAAGGCCAGTTCGAGCAGGATTCCACGCTAAAAGAGCAGTCTTCCTCATTTTTTGAAGACTAAGGAGCATCATCATGTACTTACGCGGGAGAAGATTACTTCCAAAAGCGTTTCTCACTCACCTTGTGATAGCGATCGCTTTCGTATTCGCAACGTTCGCACCGAGCTCTGTGGCTTTCGGCCAGGGCGCGGCGGCAACACTCAGCGGGACCGTGGTCGATGACCGCGACGCGGTTGTCGCCGATGTCGAGGTGACCCTGGTCAACCCTGCTACAGGCCTCAAGAGGACTGCCAGGACTGGTGACTCAGGAAACTATTCGTTCCCGGCACTCGCGCCCGGCAGCTATAACATCACCACGCAGCGCAGCGGATTTGCGCCGGTGGAAATCAAGAATGTGGTGCTCAACGCCAATGATCTGCGCTCACTGAAGATTCAGCTCAAAGTGGGAGCGGTAGGTGACAGCGTCAATGTCACGGACGTCAGCACCGTCAAAGAAGATCAGACAGTCGCGACGGTAGTTGAGCGCAAGTTGATTGCCGACCTTCCGTTAAACGGACGCAGCCTGCAGACCCTGATCAGCCTCTCCCCTGGCGTCGTTGTCACTGGAGCGACCTCGCAGAATCCGGGGCAGTTTAGTGTCAACGGACAGCGATCGAACGCGAACTACTTCACGGTTGATGGTGTCAGCGCGAATTTCGGCACCAACAACTTTGCTGGCTTTAGCCCGGCGATTTCGGGATCGATCCCGGCTACTAACATTCAGGGTAGCTTTACGAATCTTGCGTCGGTGGACGCTCTTCAGGAATTCAAGATTCAGACGTCGACGTTCTCGGCCGAGTTCGGAAGGTCACCCGGGGCTCAGGTGTCGCTCGTGACGCGGTCCGGTGAGAATCGCTATCACGGTTCAGTTTACAATTACTTCCGTAATGACGCCCTGGACGCCAACGACTACTTCAACAATCGGAATAACATTAAGAAGCAGCCACTCCGTTACAATAACTATGGCGGCACCTTTAGCGGGCCGGTTCGCCTTCCAAAGAAGGTCTTTGGCCCAGTCGGGTATGACGGCCGTGATCACACGTTCTTCTTTTTCTCATATGAGGCTCAGAGGTTTCTGTTACCCCAGGGAGCAAAGGTAACTGTAGTGCCTTCGCTGGCGGCACGGCAGAACGCCCCAAACGCATACTCGCGTACCGTTCTAAATGCTTTTCCATTGCCCAACGGGGAGAACATCATCACGCCGGCAGGTGTACTCACCGGCGGTGCGTATTTCACGGCAGCGTATTCTGAGCCCTCCCTGTCCCAGGCGACGAGCCTTCGAATGGATCACGCGTTCAACCAGAAGCTGAATATCTTTGGCAGATACAACTATTCGCCGGCGCGATCCCAGTCACGCAGCACGCGTGCGCTTTCGCAGTTCAACCGCCTTGCAACGACGACGGAAACGATGACCCTTGGGTCAACTCAGGTTATTTCATCGCGTCTTGTCAACGAGGTGCGGCTGAACTGGAGCGCACAGAGCGGGACGTCGAGGAATCAGTTTGATGGGTTCGGTGGCTCCAGCGAACTGCCTGATTCAATCCTCTTCCCGCCAATCACTCTCAACGGGCCTCGTCGTGGAATCATTACACTCAATGGTCTTTCGCTGGTCTCTGGCCAACCGTTTACCGACATCAGCCTGGGAACGAGCGAGCTCTTCAGACAACGGCAGATCAACGCCGTCGACAACTTGACCTTTACGAAGGGCAATCATCAGTTCAAGTTTGGCATCGACTATCGCTGGCTTTCACCCGTCATCGCACCTGCCGGTTTCGTCGACAACGTACAGTTTGCAAATCTGGCGGCGATTTACAGCAATGTCGCAACATCAGTTTTGGCCCTGCGATCGGTCGGTTACACGCTCCAGTTCCCTGCCTACTCACTCTATGCTCAGGACACCTGGCGCGTGAATCCAAGACTGACTCTCTCATACGGTGTCAGATGGGAAATCAATCCCGCACCAACTGCGCGCGGAGATAAGCGGATTCTGACAATCAAGGAGGTCCGCGACTTTAATGCCGCAGACTTCTCCTACCTGGAGTTTGCACCCGAGGGGACTCCACAGTATCCGACGCGATATGGAAACTTTGCGCCGCGAGTTGGAGTGGCGTATCAGATTGCGCGAACCCCAGGACGTGAACTGATGATCCGCGGCGGTTGGGGTCTCTTCTACGATATCGGCCAGACCGGGTTTGGGGCCGTCGGCTTCCCTTACTCCTTCACCAGAAGCGTCACAAACATACCAGTACCACTCGCGGACGACATCGCAGTCTTTCCTCCACCGAATTTCGTGCTCAGCACAACCAATCGGGCCAGCGTCACGGTCTCGGCAAAGGATTACAACCTGCCAAAGGTCTATCAATGGAATCTGACGCTCGAACAGTCTCTAGGCAAGAATCAGTCGATCTCAGCAGGTTACGTTGCGGCAATCGGGCGTGATCTAATCAGGACATCATTGTTCTCATTCCTCGTCGCCCAGGATCCGGCGAATCCGCTGCGCCCGTACAGCCCGAACTTCTCATCAATGACCGTCAGAGAGAACGGGTCGACTTCGGACTATCACTCGCTTCAAGTCCAGTTCAATCGACGACTCGCCAGTGGATTGCAGGGTATCGCGTCATACACCTGGTCGCATGCGATCGATAGCGGCTCGGCTGATCTTGACCGCGGCGTGCCCGGGCGCGTCACCGACCCCACGATAGATCGCGGAAATTCGGACTTCGACGTTCGACATTCTTTCAATGGAGCCTTGACCTACAATATCCCGGCTCCAAAATGGGGAGGTGTAGCCGAGGCGATTCTGCGGGGATGGTCTGCAAACACGGTCTTTTTCGCACGCACGGCACAGCCGTTTAACGTCGCAGCAGAAGAGCAGCAGAGCACGACGTTGTTTCGAGTTACATTCTCTCGACGACCAAATATCGTCCCTGGAGTGTCGCCCTTTATCGAAGACCCTCTCGCGCCAGGTGGCAAACGTCTGAACCCGGCAGCATTCTCGTTCCCGCGAGCGGATCAACCGCAGGGAACCTCCGGTCGAAACAGGCTTCGTGGCTTTGGTGCCTGGCAATCCGATGTGGGTTTGCACCGGAACTTCAGAGTGACGGAGCAGGTCAACATTCAGTTCCGGACCGAGGTCTTCAACCTCTTCAATCACCCGAACTTTGCCAATCCGGGAGCACCATTTTCTTCGGTCAATCTCGCGTTCGCAACCGCAACCCCCGGTTCGATCGCCATTGACAATGCGCGCTATCGGTCGTTGGCAATGCTCGGTCGCGGAACCGGCGGCGGCGGCAATAGCGGCGGCTTCAACCCGATCTTCCAGGTTGGAGGCCCTCGCTCGCTTCAATTCGCGCTGAAGGTTCAGTTCTAATAACGCCGATCGCGGGGCGGCTCTCTGAACGAATGGGAGTCGCTCCGTCCCTTGCTCCTTCACGTGTTTGCCCCGCCGTTGCGGTCGCGACTCATCCTAGCATCCGGTTGAACAAAGGACGCAAGAGATGCCTACGACTCGACTTTTGAATCCCCGCGCAAAACTTTGCAATGTGATGATCGCACTCGCAATGCTGGTCACGCCTTTATCCTTGACGACATTCGGTCAGACCACACCCTCACAGGCGCCAGCCCCTGCGGCTGCTCCCAGACCGCAGAGACCCGCTGATGAAGAAGCATTGCAGAATGCCTCGTCGATCAAGGACCCTCAGGCGCGAATCGAGGCATTGATTAAATATGTCTCCGACTATCCGCGCGCGCCTTATATCCGGAACGCCGCCTACTACCTCACACGCGGCCTCAAGCCCATGTACACCGAACCCGAGAAGGTACGTCCGCTGTTCAATCGATTTGTTGAGGGCACCGCAACGGCCACCGTCTATGCGCGGACAGAGTTCTACTACAACATCGCCCGTGATCTTCTGAACAACGGCATCCTCTTTGATCTGGCCGAGGACCTTGCACGGAAGGGGGTCGCGCTACTCGATGAGAGCGCTTACATCACCAACGAGCGGGTTGGCCACGAAGCGCGTGAGTCCTACTACGCGGTGAGAGATCCGAAGTACAAACCGGAGACATTCTCGGTCGCGCAGGCAACCGAGAAATTCCGCACCTTCCGCGCGTTGAATCACTCCACACTTGGCCGCGCCTATCTCAAGACAGGCAAACCCGAGGAAGCCGAGAAGTCACTCAAACAGGCACAACAGATCGCCCCTTCGATGGAGGCCGCGACAGCACTCGCCGACCTTCTCGAACAACGCGGCAAGGCCGCAGAAGCGTTGGATTACATGGGTGCCGCGGAGTTGACGGGTCGATTGCCAGCTGCGGGTGTTACGCGTCTTCACGAGCTTTACCGCAAGTTGAACAATGGAAAGCTCGACGGTCTTGAAGCGTCGCTGGATGCACGCTACCGGAAGAACTATCGGGCCCCGATAAAGGTGGAACACTATCGGAGTGCGAAACCACGCGGGGACAATCCTCGATCGGTACTTGCCGAGTTCATTACGGGCGCCGGGTGTGAGCCGTGTATCTCGGTCGATCTCTCATTCGACGCCGAGTTGGAGAGATACCCGCGGCGCGATCTCGTCCTGATGGTC
>JBDTUW010000251.1:0-6318 GCA_040007555.1 Acidobacteriota bacterium
CACTCGCACCAAAAAAGCCAAATAAGCCTGTTTTACTCGCCCGGTCGCTTTCCGTTTGCACCCCGTGATCGCGCTCGCCGGGTGAGGATCGCGCTTTTTCGCCTTGATCGAACCCTGCTCCGATAGGCTCGGGCTGTCACACGATCACTGAAGTATGATCGCAGCATGAATACACCCCTGCTTCCGGTTGCTCCAATTCTGGTAGAAGTCACGCGCGGTGGTCTGGTCGAGTCGCGTCATCGCGGAATGATTGCCGCGTGCAGTATCGATGCGACATCGGTCATATCTCACGGAGACACTTCGCTGCGCACCTATCTACGCTCTGCAGCAAAGCCGTTTCAGGCGATCCCGCTTCTTGTCAGCGGAGCCGCCGCGAGATTTCAGTTCTCAAGACAGGAACTCGCGATGATCACGGCTTCTCATAGCGGCGAAGTCATCCATACGGAACTCGTGTTGGCGATCCTTCGCAAGATCGGTCTCGATGAGTCGGCGCTACTCTGCGGAGCCCACGAACCGTTTGACGAAGGCACTGCTCGCGAGATTCACCGCGAGGGCATCCCGGTCTCACCTGTTCACAACAACTGTTCGGGTAAGCATGCAGGAATGCTCGCCCTCGCACGCCATCTCGATGCCTCTTTCAGCGATTACATCAGCCCGACGCATCCGGTCCAGGTTCTCATCCGCGAGACACTGGCGTCCTTTGCAGGTTGCTCGGCCGAATCCATCGATCTGGCAGTTGATGGATGCAGCGCTCCGGTCTTCGCACTGAGCCTCGATGAAATGGCGCGCAGCTATGCCAACCTTGTCGCATCCGAATACTCACTTCTCAACGGTGAGCTCCGTTCAGCGGCCGCGGAGGTAGTCGAGGCGATGGCAGAGTTCCCGCGCCTGGTTGGTGGAACAACGGGACGACTTGATACCGAGCTCATGAACGCAACCGGCGGGGCGATCATTTCGAAGGTCGGCGCTGAGGGTGTGCAACTACTCGGCGTTCGCCCCTGCGAGCGTTTCCCGCACGGACTTGGGGTTGCAATCAAGATTGAGGATGGAGACTCGAGGCGCGCGCGTGACCCCGTGGTCATCGAGACGCTCCGGCAACTCGGTTTGCTCGACGAGGGTCAACTTCGGAAACTGGCGGATTACACCCGGCCGGTGCTTCGCAACCACCGTGGGATCGAGGTAGGT
This sequence comes from Acidobacteriota bacterium, assembly GCA_040007555.1. Taxonomy (GTDB): domain Bacteria; phylum Acidobacteriota; class Blastocatellia; order RBC074; family RBC074; genus JANNRD01. The sequence goes on from JBDTUW010000251.1 coordinate 1,186, forward strand.
GAAGTGCGAGCCTGCTTCAGTCTGGCTTTGGCGGAAACGCCCGCAGTCGGGACAATGCTCGCATAAGAAACCCGGCGCCCGTCGATGTCATGTCGCGGGCGCCGTGGAACCGAAGATCGGATCGAGCTAGGGTTTGATTTTTTCACCCACCTTTTTGAGGCCCTTTCCCACGGCCTTGACGCCTTCCTTGGTCTTTTCGCCGACCATCTTGGCGCCCTCGACCGTTTTCTCGCCGGCAACGATGGCACCCTTCTTGGTGGCACTGCCGACGGTCTTGGCCCCCTCAACCGTCGCGTTGACACCGGTCTTGACGCCTGATTCGGTCTTTCGCGCGGCGACTGCCAGCGCACTTCCCGTGGCATCCATTGATTTCTCAACCCAGGTTGGGTCGCTGACTTCCACCTCTGAGTTGTCCTTGCGATAAACGACGTGTGCCCTTCTTTCGCCGCTCGTCTGGGTGACACGCCTGACCGTGGCAATTTCACCAGTCTTGAAAGTTCGCTCTTCGCTCTTCGACCCATCCGAGAAGGTCCTGACGACGGTGGTCGACCCATCCTTATTGGCGATGCTCTTGGTTTCGGTGACAGTTGGCGGCGCAACGGTTGGCGATGGCGTTGGGGCCACCGTCGGACTGGGCGTTGGCGCAGTCTCCGAGGCTCCCGAACACGCGCCAAACAGCAACGATATACTCAGCAATGATCCAGCAGACACAAATCTCTTCATAGCTTCCTCTCCTGCCACGCGTCTGGTCAGAGCAACAGTCCAGCTGCTTTCCCGGTTCAGACGAGCGTCGGTCGTAAACGTGATGGTATAGAAAATCCCGGCCAAATTATGTGGTCTGGCAACGGTCGGATAGTAGCACCGGCTCCGCGATAACGGCAATGACAAAGTGGTCAGCGGTCAGTGGTCAGTTGTGTGCTGGCTGTTGTTTGTTGACCAACAGAGAGGCAAAGTAGTCGAGGACACGACGCTATTCCCCTCGTCACCGCACCTACGCGGCTCGGCGCTCATCAACTGGCGACCCCAACTGACAACTGGCAACTGACAGCAACTGACAACTGGCAACAGGCAACAGGCAACCGACCATTGACCACTGAAATGAACGAAAATATCCGCCGGCTCTTCCCGGTGACCAAAAACTACATTTACCTCAACCACGCGGCCGCCTCGCCGGTCTCGCTGCCCGTTTACGAACGCATCACCGCACATGCGCGAGACATTCTCGATAGTGGGCTCGCCAATTGGCGCGAATGGGGAGGCGTAATCGAGAAGGCGCGCGAGCAGGCAGCGCTTCTTGTCAACGCCCAACCGTCCCAGATCGCCTTCACGCCGAACACCTCAACGGGTATTTCGACGATCGCAAATGGAATTGCATGGCGAGCCGGTGACAACGTAGTCACCGCCGATTGTGAGTTCCCTGCCAATCTCAGCCCGTGGATCCGTCTTGAGCAGGAACGCGGCATCGAGGTCCGCAAGGCCACGGAGGTCGACGGAAGGATCGAGCTCGCCTCCATCCTCGACCTTGTCAACGAACGAACCCGGGTTGTCGCTCTGAGCTTTGTCGAGTTTGCGAGCGGATTTCGAAACGACCTGCGCTCTATCGGACATTTCTGTCGTGAGCGTGACGTGCTCTTCGTGGTCGATGCGATCCAGGGACTTGGAGCGCTGAAACTGGACGTCATTCGTGATCACGTCGACGCTTTCTCGGCCGACGCGCATAAATTCCTGCTCGGGCCGGAAGGTGCCGGGCTACTCTATGCCGGGCCGCGAGCACTTGCCGCCGTCAAGCCTTCGGTCGTCGGGTGGATGTCATTCGAATCGCCGTTTTCATTTGGAGGTGGCAGGCAGGAATACGTTGCCGGCGCGAGAAGGTTCGAACCCGGGACACTCAACGTCTCCGGTATCGTGGGACTCGGAGCCGCGCTTGAGCTTTTTCACAGTGTGGGCGTGGAGTTGATCGAGGAGTACCTGCTGAGTCTCTCGAGCTACCTGGGATCGTGTCTCGACGAGAAGGGATACGAGGTAGTCAGCTCGCGCAGACCGGGTGAGACTTCATCAATCGTCTGTTGCCGTCACGCTCGACACTCGTCGAATGTTCTTTCGCATGCGCTTGAAGAGAAGCGTATCATCACTACTGCCCGGATGGGACGGCTGCGCCTTTCACCGCACTTCTATAATACGCGGGATGATATCGATCAACTGATCGACGCCCTTCCCGGATAGTAGGTGTTGTTGAAGCTCACAGAGTGCTCCGCGTCAGGGTTTCGCGTCCATCCAGTTATCTCCATAACCGATATCGACCAGCAGCGGGATCGATAGTTCGGCGGCGCTTTCCATTGCCTTCTTGATCACCTCGCTGGTCCGCTCGACTTCGTCACGAGGCACTTCGAAGACAAGCTCATCGTGAATCTGCAGGATCATCTTCGCGTGAAGTTTCGCTCGTCGGAGAGCCTCATCCGAGCGCAGCATGGCGATTTTTACTATGTCACTAGCCGACCCCTGCATCGGCATATTGATCGCTTCGCGTTCAGCGCGGGCGCGTAAGCTGCCATTCTTGTTTTCAAGATCCGGAAGACGACGCAGCCTGCCAAAAATCGACCGGACGATATTTCCCTCCTTGCGTGCTCGTTCCGGCATTTCCTCCATATACCGGCGAACACCCGCGTAGGTCTTGTAGTAATTGTCGATCACCTTCTTCGCCTCGCCTCGCGGAATGCTGATCCGCTGCGCGAGACCGAAGGCGCCGATCGCATAGGCGATGCCAAAGTTGACTATCTTGGCGACGCGTCGCTTGTCCTTTAACTCAGCGTCCGTCTGTGCTCCAAATACAGATCTTGCCGTTCGCGCGTGGATGTCTTCGCCGACGCGGAACGCCTCGAGCATGACGGGATCAGCGGTGATGTGGGCCAGCAGACGCAATTCGATCTGCGAATAATCTGCTGAGAGAAGCACACAGCCGTCTGCAGGAATGAATGCACGTCGGATGCGGCGACCCATTTCCGTTCTGATGGGAATGTTCTGCAGATTTGGATCGGTCGAAGAAAGACGTCCAGTCGCGGCGACGGTCTGGTTGAGCGTCGTATGAATGCGTCCATCACGAGGGTCGATCAGACCGGGAAACGCATCGACATAAGTTCCTTTCAACTTTGAGAGCTCGCGAAACTCTATGATCAGACGCGGCAAGTCATACTTCGCTGCCAACTCATCAAGAATATCTCGGCTGGTCGAGATTTTGCCGGTCGCCGTGCGACGCGTCACTTCAAAGTTGAGCTTTTCAAAGATGTCGCCGAGTTGTGACGGAGAGTTGATGTTGAACTCTTCGCCGGCGAGTTCATAAATCTTCAGGGTGAGTTTTTCGAGCTCATGCTCCATCTCAATCGAGAGGCCTTTGAGGACCTCGATATCTACGCGAAAGCCGGCGCTCTCCATACGATAGAGCAACGGCACGAGGGGCAACTCGATCTCGCGATAAACGTTCGTCAAACTGTCCGCTTCAAGTCTGGCTGAAAGGATGTCGGCCAGACGACCGGTGAGGTCCGCCTCCATCGCCGTTCGCGTGGCTAACTCTTCCGGGACCTGAACCGCTCCCTGCAGGTACTCGATGGCCAGACCGGGCAAATCGTACTTCGCTCTTTCGGGATCGAGGAGATAGGCGCCAAGCATAGTGTCGTCAACTACGTTCTCAAGACGCACTCCCGCTGCCTCCGCGAGGCGAAGCGCGCGCTTGTAATCGTGGACGGTCTTTTCAACCAGGCCATTGTCGAGGACCTCGTTGAGCTGATCGACAGCCGACGCTCGCTCCGCCGCCGCTTCGAGATCGAAGTAAGAGGCCCCACCGGGCGCACTCGAGAGCGCGATCCCCGTCAGGTCGGTGCCCTTGCCAGTCATCGCAAACGCGACGCGTTCACACCCCAGATGGGCACTCACGAGTTCGCCCAGCGCTGTCGTTCCCGAGATCGTGTCGTATTGAACCGCGGACTCATCAGAACGCGTCGGCGCCTTTGCCGCAGAGGCGCCATCGGCAAACTCGCGTGCCATCTGTGCGAACTCGAGCTCCGAGAAGAGCTCGTATGAAAGAGCGTGATCGGGTTCCCTGGCGAGCAACTGATCGAGGTCCAGTTCGACCGGTGCAGCAACGTCAATCGTCGCCAGGTCGCGCGACTGGCGAATGATTTCGACATTGTCGCGCAACGATTCTCGATAGGTCTTCTTCTTGATTTGTTCCCAGCCAGTGAGCGCGGCTTCAAGCGAACCGAACTGTTCGATGAGCTGGACTGCGCCTTTCTCGCCAACGCCGGGGGCGCCGGGAATCTGATCGCTGGGATCACCCATAAGCCCCAGCAGATCGACTACCTGATCCGGACGAACACCGAGCCGTGTCTTGACGCCGGCCTCATCGATCCAGGTCTCGCCGGTCTTATCAACTCTCAGGACCTTGATCTCTGGATCGCGGACGAGCTGGCACAAATCCTTGTCGGTCGAGACTATGACCGATTGCAGACCCTTTGTTGCTGCCTGATTCGCCAGTGCTCCAAGAATGTCATCTGCTTCCCAACGTTCGATTCGAACCACTGGAATGCGCAGGGAGTCGCAGACCCGTTCGATATAGGGCATCTGCATGACGAGGTCATCCGGCATCGCGGTCCGATTCGATTTGTACTTTTCATAGGCTTCGTGGCGAAAGGTCTTGACGCGGGAATCAAGCACGAACCCGATGTAATCCGGCTGATGCTGAGTGATTAGCTTGCGAAGCATCATGGCGACGCCAAGCGTCGCATTGGTTGGCACTCCTTTGGAGTTAGAGAGGCCGCGGATCGCATAATACGAGCGATAGATATTCGACATCCCGTCGATCAGAAAAATCCGTTTGGTGTCGGGCATAACGCCGGGGATTATCAGCCCGCGCGAGAGAAGCGGTCAATGCCAGAAGAGGAGAAGGGGGACCAGCGGGTCAGGGGTCAGGATCAGGGGGACCAGGGGTAAGGCGTCAGAGGTGAGGGGTTGAGGGACCAGCGTTCGTAGTCCCGCCTTAGGCGGAAATCTCGGGTACGGTAACATTCCGCCTAAGGCGGGACTACGAACGGCGGGCTCCTCTTTCTCCCCTTCTTCCCTGGCCCCTGATCCCTGCCCCCT
>JBDTUW010000252.1:0-6313 GCA_040007555.1 Acidobacteriota bacterium
GGTGAGCGGAAAACGGTGCAGATACTGCGCGAAACCGGAGGTAAAGATCGACCAGCTGGACGTGCGTCTGATAACCCCCCGCGTAATCCGTTATCTTGCATCGTCAGAGACAGGAAAGGGGTCATAGGATGACCCCTCAGTTTAAAGTTATCCACAGCGTGAGACCCAAAAGAAAAACCGCCTCGGGGCGGATGCATAAAAGTGGTTTTGAAGAAGAAGGGCGAGGTCTGATCATGATCACGTCCTGGGATGTGCTGTTGATGCGATGGAAGCGTTGGGGATTGCCGCCGCTGATCAACCCACGCAGCGCAACTTCCTCGAGCAGTGGCAGGAAGTAGTGCAGGCGCTGTATGCCCGCCGACGCGGTTGAGTTCAGCGACGAGACGTACTTCCTGGTGAGACCGAGCAAGAGAGCCCGTTCCACTTGCTCGAATGGAACGCCGCGACGGAACAGGTCCGCTGCGAACTGCGCGGTGAGCCAGGCATGCAGACGCTCCATTACCGGTCCGCTTTGAGCCTGGTGAAACCTCAACCGCTCGTCCGGCCTCATTCCCTGTTGGCGGGCCAGCGCATCGTTCGCGTAGACCTCGCCCAGAGTTTCCAATACATAACGGCACTTGTCCGGGAAATTACTGGCCACGTCCACGAACCGCCGTCTGCCGTGGGCCAGGCAATGCGCCACGATGACGGCGAGACTCCTGGGCAGATTGCGACTGAGCGCGTCACACATCTGGATCGGGGGACCGATTTCGGCCGCTCTGCGCTCAAGCACCCGGGACAGGTTTTCTCCAGCCTGCTTTCGTCCAGTGAAGAACAACGCGATTCTTTGTCCTTCACGTGTCGAGACGATTCCCGACGTAAATGTCCCAGTGCGCTGGGTGGTCTGACGCCAGACCAGGCTCTCCAAGAGCACGCGTTAACCCGGAATTCTCTACTTTTAGGCTGGCTGCGTAAGTGGGGGTGGTTCAGCGCGATTACATAAGGAACATTATCAGACGCACACTCCAAGTGCGGAAGACTTCGTCAAGCTCGCGTAGCGGCGATTGGATTCTCCGCTGCCCGATTTGCTATGCCGAGAATGTCCTGGCCTATCCGAGCGAGAATCTCCCCATCGAAATTGCCGGCTGGCGAGATTGACCATTGCGCTCGATCGAAGAGGGCGGACTAATTTCGAGGGTCCCGGATTAAGAACACGTCCCATGCCCACCGACCAGCTTGGCCACCCCGCCGATCCTTTACCTCACTCCCCACCGACCCGGTTGTACGTGCTGAATCAGAGTAGTTTGACATGAGACCTTTCCTGACCACCCTCATACAGTAATCTATTGAGGGGTCGGTGTCTCAGTCACGTTGACACAGAGGGGTTCATCCACAATTCTCCACTTGTTAAGTTTGCAAGTGCGTCAGCCCTAAGCTAAGCGCCGCAGACGCTGCGGGGAATATCGTCAGTATCCACTGCGCCGAGCGACGATTACTTTCTAATGGCCAATGCGGGCCGGGGATCGTTTAGGGAATTTATTTCTTCTGACAGCGAAGCGCTGGGCCCCTCTTTGCGGAACTGCTGAGAGCGCTCGGCAAACTGGCGGCAGTTCCCTATCTCAGCCAGCTTCCAGTGAAGCGACCAGCCGAGCTCCTGCGACATCAATTCAGCAATGCGTGCCCAGGCCCCTGCACCCTGGTCTGGACTAAACCCCAACAGGCTCCTTCGCCATACGAAGTCAGCCACTCGAACACATTGCTCCGACCTGACAGCAAAGATCACTTGCGCGGCAATGTCGGGATAGCTCGGAGCCAACCTCTCGAATAATCGATCATTGATATCAGCTAGCTGCAATACTTCAACTGCGCGCGTCCCGTAGAGTCGGGTGAGATGATCTGTCGTCTCCTCGCCGATTCCCTCTTCCGCTGATTTCGCTTTGATTGGCCGCGCACCTGGCATTGGGAGTTCGGCAGTCTGGCAACGCTCCTTGTTCCCCACCTGACGCGCGACAATGTCGGTTACTTCCTCAGCAACCGCACGATAGCCGGTCAGCTTGCCGCCAAGAACCGAGATCAACCCGGGCGTGCCACTCTCGGCACCGTTCTCGATTCGATGCATGCGAGAAACTGAGGATTCCGAACCTTCCTCCATGACAAGTGCCCGAACACCAGCATTGCTGAAAATAACCTGATCGTGGTTGATCGACGGGAAGTACTCACGTGCCGAGGTGATGAGATAATCAACATCATCGAAAGTGGCCCGCGCATTACCAGGATCGTCGGTGAAGTCGGTGTCCGTCGTGCCGATCCAGCTATATCCCATCCAGGGAATGGTGAAGAAGAGGCGACTATCGATCGGAGAAAAGAGAACGATGGCGCGCTCGTTGACCGGCGGGCAGGTGACGTGAATGCCTTTGGTCGTTCGGATCTGATGCCCTGCTGGCGCTGTCAACCTTCCCGCGACACGATCAAACCAGGGGCCTGAAGCATTGACCACCACCTTACCCCGGACCTCGATCTCCTCCGCGTCCTCGTCAAGGGTGTTCCTCACCCGCACGCCGATGACTCGGTCGGAGGAGTGAAGCGCCGCTGTGACTTCGCTGTAGTTGAATAGGCGGGCTCCTCGCTCTCGCGCTTCGACGATATTCTCGACGCAAAGCCGCTCCGGCGAGTTGGCCTGGGCATCATAATAAAGAGCCCCGCCCTGCAGGTTCTCCGTTCGCAACTGCGGCTCGATGGCTTTGATTTGTTCGGCATTGAGAACACGGTGACGAGGGAGTGTTTTGTCAAAGCTCAACAGATCGTAGAGGACCATGCCGGCTTCCATTTTCCAGCGATAGAAGAAGCTGCGATCATAGAATGGCACGAGAAACTCAAGCGGTTTGACAAGATGGGGCGCGATCCGCAGCAGCGTTTCCCGTTCCCTGAGGTCAAGGCGAACGAGCCGGAAATCGAGCATCTCCAGGTAGCGGAGACCCCCGTGAATAAGGCGGGTAGATCCAGATGTAGTACCGCTGCCAAAATCGTTCTTCTCGAAAAGCGCTACCTTCATACCCCGTAGCGCCGCATCCCGGGCGATCCCAGTCCCGATAATTCCTCCGCCAACGATGATCACATCGAAACTACTTCGCTCAAGCTCCAATAAACTGGTCATATGGCCCCGGATATTCAAAAAAGCCTTCCCATGCTGTCTAGACAAGTAGATATATACGCCTTGATCGAATTGAGGTCAAGAATAAGCTTAGCGCAGTTAACACCCGCTTATTGTCTAACGTAAGGCCGAATTATCTCATAACGGGTTAGCACTTTTTTTCTTGGTTGACTTCTTGTATAGACAGGCCTATATTGCAGCGCATCTATCGTTTTGCTGGGTTACATTCTGGCAAATTAGAAATATTATGCTGGGCTGATCGCTCCACGAAGTCTTTCGTTTGTGACGAGAAGCCTCTCAAGTGATTCCAAGTCAGAGTAGCTCATGCTCAAAGACCGGCGAAGATTTCTGCGGATGGTCGCAACCGGAGTCGGAATTGCTGCAACTGGAACCTTGACAAAAACCGGCGCGCTGGGCTCGCCATCACTCCCACGTTCAACCCAGGCAAAGACCAAACTACTGATCGCACACCGCGGTGCATGCGCTTATTCTCCCGAGAATACCCTCGAGGCATTTCGTCTGGCCATCAGACAGGGCGCAGACTTCATCGAGCACGATCTACATATCACCAAGGACGGCGTCCTCGTCTGTCTGCACGACATGACGCTCGAACGCACGACTGACGTCGAAGAAGTCTTTCCAGATCGCTCCCGCACTGAAACCGTCAATGGGCGTACTCAACAACGCTGGTACGTCTACGACTTCACCGTGGCAGAACTTAAGCGTCTGGACGCCGGCTCCTGGTTTGATCCGAAATTCAAAGGCGCCAGAATCCCCACCTGGCAGGAGATGATCGAGGACCTCCGTGGCAAAGCCGGCCTCTATGTTGAAACCAAGAATCCGGACTTTTACGCCACTCGAGGTTTTGACATGGAGCGAATGGTTCTGGATCAACTGAAGAAAAATGGCCTGGATCGCCCTGGCGCAGATTCAACAACTCCACTCCTTATTCAAACGTTCATCGCTTCGAGCTTGAAAAAGATGGCGACAGAACTCAAGACTAAATTGCCGCTTGGCCTGTTGATCAGCGGGAGCATGCGCTCTCAATGGCTTTCATCAGAGGGACTCATGGAGGCCAGCAAGTTTGTCTCTCGCATCGGCCCGGAGAAATCCCTACTTGATCGATCCATCATAGAACAGGCTCACAAGCTAGGTTTGACGATCGCCCCCTACACATTCCGTGCATCCGGGATCGGCACTTTCAAGAGCGTCCAGGAAGAGATGGCCCATTACCTTTTCACCCTGGGCGTGGACGGCGCCATAACAGACAACCCCGACCAGTTTCCGCGACGTGGGTGATGGCCACGCGCGTTGACGATCGAACTGACAAGAACCGCTGCCGTCGGATATCTTCGGCACACTGTCCCAAAACCGCTGGCTAGCTCGCTCGGGAAGAACTCCGACTCGTTTTGTTAACGTCAAGCAAAGGTTTTCATTCACGCCACGCGTGAGAAAAGGAGAGTCCATCATGCCCACTACGCGAAGAAGTGAGGTGCTTCGTTCACTCGGCGAGCTGTGTCTCATCTGCCTGCTCGTGCTGTGTTCTGCAGCCGGTACGGTATATGCGCAGTTCGATTCAGCCACAGTACTCGGGACGATCCGCGATCCCAATGGCGCGGCCTTGCCGAACGTCACCGTGACGATCAAGAGTCTTGCCACAGGCATTAGCCGCACGGCGCAGTCGGACGCCAACGGAGACTTTCTCTTCCCCAATGTCCGCATTGGCACCTATCGCATCAGCGCGGAGCTGCAGGGTTTCTCAACTGCAGTTGCGGACCAGGTGGTTGTCACAGTCAACGCCCGGCAGCGCGTTGACATGGCGATGAAGCCCGGAACGGTGACCGAAAGCGTCATCATTACGGATGCCGCGCAGCTTCTTGAAACGGACTCAAGCGTACGTGGGCAGGTCGTCCAGCGCGAGCAGATCGTCAATCTACCACTCAATGGGCGCTCATATGCCAATCTCGCGCTGCTGACGCCTGGGGTGCGCGAGTCTAATCAGAACGCAGCTACCGGTGGCGGACGTGAAGCGGCCTTCAACGTCAACGGGCTTCGCAATACGGTCAATAACTTCCTTCTCGACGGTGTTGACAATAACGCCTACGGGACGAGCAATCAGGGCTTTTCGAGCCAGGTGGTCCAGGTTTCTCCCGATGCAGTTCAGGAGTTCAAGGTCCAGACGAACACCTACAGTGCAGAGTTTGGTCGAAGCGGGGGTGCGGTCATCAATGCCGCATATAGGAGCGGAACGAATGAATTTCATGGCAGCGTCTGGGAGTTCCATCGCAACTCAGCGCTGAACGCCGTCGGGTTCTTCAAGCCGGCAAGCGGCAGTAAGCCACCCTTGATCCGCAACCAGTTCGGTTTCACCTTTGGCGGACCAATCATCAAGGATCGAACCTTCTTCTTCCTTGATTATGAGGGCTTCCGCCAGGTGCAGAAGGATGTCGTCTTCTCGACCCTGCCGACGCTTGCGCAGCGCAGCGGCATTCTCTCTGTCGCGGTTCGTGATCCACTGACAGGCACGGTCTACAATGCCGGCACCGTGATTCCCATGACCTCGTTTGCGCGAAAGGTGCTCACGGATCTGCCAGCGCCAAACGTCGCGGGTGTGACCAACAGCAACTACCGCGAATTGGTTCCAAACCGAAATTTCAACGATAAGTTCAACATCAGACTTGATCACAAATTGAAGGACAATCTGACCCTGTTCACACGCGTCAGCCATCGCAAAGTGAACGAGTTCAATGGACCAAACATCCCCGGGCCATCCGGGAGCAATCAGAATGGCTTTATCAACGTGCTCAATCAGCAGTTGGTGGGGGGCGGAACGTATGTGTTTGGCAATTCCTCGGCGCTCGAAGTTCGGCTGGGAATCTCGCGCATTGAGGCAGGAAAGAAGCCCCCACTTTCGGGTGGGCTGAGCGTGCGTGAACTCTACGGAATCACCGGATTGCCTGAAGACCGATCAATCACAGGCGGTTTGACGACGCAGACTATAAACGGCTTCTCGCAGCTTGGCCGGCAGGCCACCAATCCGCAGTTCCAGAATCCGTTTACAGTCAATCCGCGCGTCAACTACACGTTAACGCTCGGCCGTCACAGCCTCAAGACAGGTTATGAATATCTGGCAGTCAACACTGACGTTCAGGATACAAATCCGCTCATGGGTCTCGATACTTA
>JBDTUW010000253.1:0-6293 GCA_040007555.1 Acidobacteriota bacterium
GTCGGACCCCTTATCGTCCCGATGACACGGACTGAATATCGCAATAATTTGAAGCCAAAGCCCTCTCAACTCTTCTCTCACTCAGACCAGTCGTCGCAGTCTCAGACCTCGATCTCGAAGGCCGGCAGCAGCCAGACGGGCTGGGCGGGGCGATTGGCGGATCGACTCGACGAAGTCAACGGCGATTCGACCTTCCCTATGGTGTTGAGCGTTGCGGGTTCAGCGATCTTCGGCCAGGGTCAAACCACACGCGCGCTGGCCATCAGCGCGGCACCGACAGCGCTCAATCAGGTGCTGGTACTCAATGGGTTCGGAACCGCCGCTGACGAGGTCGCTCGGCGCACCTCGATGACTTATCTGCGCACCGTTGATCTAAGCTCGCTATTGGTCAAGGCAACGAGCGAGGCGACGCAGCAGGCGGTTGACATCTCGGCGGCCTTCAGCGTTGATCCGACACTAACGACTGTCTTTCCAACCACCACTCTGGGGAATCAGTTGAAGCAGGTGGCGAAGGTCATCAAACTAAATTTGACGCAGCCGGCATTGAGCCTCGAGCGGCAGATATTCTTTTGCCGGGTGGGTGGTTTTGATACTCATCAGGATCAACCCGCCAATCAGGCGTCCCTCATGACGCAACTCGATGATGCAATGAAGGCGTTCTATGACGCGACGGTAGAACTCAACGTTGAGCCGAGAGTGACCACTTTTACCCTCTCCGACTTCTCCCGTACCCTGCAACCGGCGGGCACAGGCCCTACGGTCGGGACTGATCATGCATGGGGCAACCATCTTTTTGTTATGGGTGGGGCGGTCGACGGAGGTGAGTTCTACGGCGTAGCGGGCTCAAATGGCACGGTCTTCCCGACACTGCAGTTTTCTGGCCCGGACGATACTGACAACCGCGGACGTTGGATCCCGACAGCATCAATCGATCAGTATGCGGCCACACTTGCGACCTGGTATGGGCTCTCGACAGCCGATCGCGCGCTGGTTTTCCCGCAAATCGGAAACTTCAACACGCCTGACCTCGGCTTCATGAATTAACAGGCATTTCGACTGAGATTATGGATTTGAGAACTGAAGGGGTAGCTGACGGCCCGGCCACGCGCTCGACTCAAGCGCTGTTGGAGTCGGTCCGGGTATCGGGCGCGCATGGCCGTGTCGGCGCCGCTCGCTTTAAGCGATGGATCAAGATGGCGTTCGTCGCGACGGCCGTCCTGGCAGGTTTTGTGCTGGGCGGCGTTGAGCGTCGCGCGCGCGCATACTCCTCGGGGCCACCCGCGTCTCACACGGGCGCGCCGGGGGAGAGCAACTGCACCGCCTGCCATTCGTCCTTTCCGGCGAATTTCGGCCTTGGGTCGGTGAGTCTCGGAGGTCTTCCGCTCCACTACACGCCAAATGATTTGATCCCGCTTACTGTCAAGACCTTTCACACCGATGGTTTCCTCTATGGGTTTCAGGTGACGGCGCTGGACGCGAACGGGGTCCAGGCCGGATCCTTTCTCGTCACCGACCCGAATAATGTGCAGCTTGTCACCAATACAGTCGGGAGCACCAGCCGCAACTATCTCGAGCAAACCTTCGACGGCGCATTTCCGGTCGAATTCAATCAGCGCGTGTGGTCCTTCAGCTGGCTTGCTCCGCCGACCGACGTTGGCCCAGTGACCTTCTATATCGCGGGCAACGGCGCTAACGGCGACCACGAGACGACCGGCGATTACATTTATCTGTCGCAAATGAGTTTCGGGTGCACCGCGACCACTCCCGCGAGTGCAAGCTTCGCTGCCGCTGGAGGAAACGGGGTCTTTGCTCTTAGTTCAGCCTGCGCCTGGACAGCGGTCAGTGAGTCTGACTGGATCATCATCACGTCTTCGGCTCAGGGCAACGGTAACGGGAATTTGAGCTATACAGTAGCGCCTAATCCATTGGGCGTCGCGCGTAGTGGATCAATACTCGTCGGTGGACTGAGAGTGCCCGTCCTGCAGGGCGCGACATTCGTGGATGTCGACCAGAGTTCGATTTTCTATGAGTTTATCGGCAAGCTCTCGGCTCGCGGTGTGACGCTGGGTTGCGGGTCGGGCTACTTCTGTCCCGGTTCGACGGTGACTCGCGAACAGATGGCTGCCTTTATCATGCGAGCCCTCGGGGTATTCAATCCGCCAGCGCCGGCTCAACCCACCTTCGCCGACGTTCCACCACAAAGCATCTTCTATCCCTTGATCGAAGAGATGGCGAGACGTGGCATTACACTGGGTTGCGGAACGGACGCGCAGGGCAATCGCATCTTTTGTCCAGGTGCGCCGGTGACGCGCGAACAGGTTGCGGCTTTTGTGATTCGGGCGCTTGGTGTCTTCAACCCACCTACGCCGGCGATGCAGCGATTCCTCGATGTTCCACCGACCAATGTCTTTTATGGCTTCATCGAGGAGATGGCCGTGCGGAATATTACTCTGGGATGCGGTCCCGACATTTTCTGTCCGGACTCTCCAGCAACTCGCGAGCAGATGGCTGCGTTCATTGCGCGCGCCTTCCAACTATGAACACGAACCGCCCCGAATGTCTCCGACGAAGTCGCTGACATTATTTCCGGCGATATCCTCGTGGCGCAAGATTGGTCGTATTCTAGTTCCAATTCCCCACTACTGGCAGATCTCCGGGTGAGCCAAACGTGACCATCGAGTGCGGGACACCGGCGGTGTTGAGATTCCTCAGGATAAAGAGTGACGTTGCCGGGCGATAGACCCCGACGGTCACGGCCTTATCCCCATCCCAGTCACCGACCAGTGGCGTATCACCCTTCTCACCGAAAACGACAGTGAAGTCAGCATTTCCAGGGGTGTTCGCGTTGCGCAGGAAGAAGGTCATGATACCCGGGCGATACGCGCCAATTGTTGCTTTGCCGTCGCCGTCCCAGTCGCCGGCCACCGGTCGATCGCCGACGTTACCAAACTTCACCTTCAAGTCCGGCTCACCCGATGCATTGCTGTTTTTTAGATGAAATTCTGCATCGACTGGCCGATAGATACCGATTGTGACAGTTCCATTGCCATCCCAGTCGCCGACAACGGGGAGGTCATCCTTGATGCCAAGAGCGACGGCCAGCTCGGGTTCCCCCTCTTTGTTTGTATTGCGCAAATAGAAAGTGTTGTCGCTCGGCCGGTAAACGCCCACCGTCGTCGTTCCGTTTCCGTCCCAATCGCCCGCAAGCGGGATGTCTCCAGCCCGCCCAAACTTGACACTGACATCCCCAAATCCTGCAGTGAGACTCTTGCGTAGTGCGAATGTGCCGATTGATGGGCGGAAGATACCGATCGTGGTTGACTTCGATGCGGCGACACTTTGAGGTGTAGGTGACGGCGGCGTTGTGACCTCTGGAGCCGTGGAGCTGCGGCAGCCAAACGCGACCAGCGCAAACTGCAAAAAGAGGACAAGTCGAATTGGAGCAAACCTTCTTTGCATGAGATATCTCGATCCTTGTTACGAGGTTGTTCGTCTATTCATTACGGCCCGGTTAATCGACGCGAAAGCGACCAGACTCAGCGTTCCCCAGCTCAGAATCACTAACCAGGGAAAGCCCCACAACTGATACTTGAAACTGATCCTGTTCTGGCCAGCTGATACCTTCAGCGCTCGAAAGATGAAGTTCCCGCCAAGCACCTCTACCGGCACCGCGTTGACTTCGGCGCGCCAACTGCGGGCCCAGCGGTCGGTTACCAACAACCAACCGTCAGACGCACATTGAACGTCGAATGTGAGTTCGTCCGGTACATATCTGATCACGTTGACCGCCACAGCCTGGATGGCAGGCAGGCGCTCAATTTCTTGCTGGTTCGCCTCCGGGCCGGTACCGTCGGTTGGTGCTCCCGTCGACATCTCAGTTTGCGAATGGACTAGCAACGGGAAGGTGCCGAGCGCTTTGACACGATTGTGAAACACCGCGAAGTTTGGATTGGACGGAGGCATGCGGCCCGCCTCCGTCGAAAACCAGATTCTGTCGGGCCCCACCGCCATCCTGCTCATCTTTGAATCGTTCGCCATGACCAAATGGAACTTGTTCATCGACGTGGCGTAGGTATTGAACGCCGGGACCTTGGTGATCATTTGGTCGTTGCTGATATCCAAGGCATAGTTGTCATCACGATAGAGTGCCATTTCTTCGCGCCGCAAGCCAAGCGGTGTAAGATCGAGCGATGAGGAATGCTGCTTGTCTAATGTTGCCCATCTCGTGATAGCGGCCGGTGACGCATCAGCCATAATCCCTGTCGATATACTGCTGGTCATAAACGCATCAGTTGTGCTGAGGACCAACAACAAGAGTGGCACCACCCAATTCCTCGCAGGAGGAGGCGCGAACCAAGCGACGGCGGCTACCACGCAAATGCCCGCCCAGGCGATGGCCGCATGCCACCATGCATACGGCTCTCCCTCGCGTGCCAACCTCTCTATCGCCGGAGAGAACATATAGAAGCGGAAGATGGCAAGCGCAGCGATCGCGCATAGCACGGACACAGCGAAGAATCGCCGCCCTATTCGATCCGTGGCGCGACTGAGCCCCGCAGCCAGATCGCGCATTCCGATGAGCGCGAGGATAGCAATCGAAAACGAGAAGAAAGAACGGAAGATTACCGGGTGCCTGAAGAAACGCGAGGGGTAAAACCAGTCATAGAGCCATCCACGCAAAGGCAGCGCCGGACCAACGGCGAACCCAAGATTCAAAAGGCCAATGCCAAGAAGCCACCACCTCCATTTGTCGCGGGGCTTCGCCAGCAGCGCGAGAAGGGCGAACGCACTGATGATAACTCCGGTATAGAGCCCGCAACCGGAAACGTCCGTGATTCGCCAGAGACCCTTCCCCGGTTCGGTTTGGCTGTATACCTTCAGAATCGGCAGATAGGGGCTCGAGAGCGTGGAAATGGCTCCGACCGCTAGAGGATTTGAAGTCAACGCAGTCGCCCGCGTCACGCCTCCGACTCGTGGACTAGTCCCCACCCCTTCGTAGAAGTACGCGAAGTACGTCGGTGCAAGCACCAGGACGCCGACCAATGGCACGAGTGCGATGGCCGCGGCAACGAATCGGAGTGGGACTCGGCGACGCCCAGTTTGTTCGCCGCGGGAGGAGGGCGACGGCGAATCGGTCTCAACGGAATCGCCGATAAGCCACCTGCCCAGTCCCCAAAGGCCGACGAAGAGTCCGCCAATGATTACGGTACCAGGGTAGCCCGCGAGCGCAGATGCCCCAAAAAGGGCTCCGGCCTCGATCGCTGGCAGCATTCGACGCGAGCTGAGGGCAACGTCAACACGCCAAACTACCAGCGGCAGGAACGAAAACGCACAAACGAGCGAAGTATGCTCTGCATGTCCGATGTAGGTGCCACAGAAGAGGAAGCCAAGAGCGACCACGGCAGCGCCCCACGCCGGAGCCTTGAGGTGCCGGGCAAGGAGCATCATCCCGACCCCACCCAGCCACCACATGAGGAGCCAGTAGACAAGGAATCCCGTGGACGTTCCCCCGGCGATGAGACCAATGAGCAGGTTAATCGGCGAGAACGCGCCAAACTGAGGGTCTCCACCGGACGGTAGGCCACCATTGGACCAGGGGTCCCAATGCAGAAATAGTCCTGCCCTCGCATGGTCTGCGACCAGCACTTGATACGGATAATACGCCCCGTTGACGTCCCAAATTCCGACGGCGAGACCACGCAGCAGGAGGTGGTTGGAAATAAGGAACACGTCTGTCATGACGACCAGCCACAACAACCACTGCCATTGGTTGAATAGGCGCGCGATGGATGAGGTCCCGAACAAGGCTTCAGAATCGTGTTTCAGAAAGCGGCTGGCTAAAATGACGAGAAGCAGAACCGCCAGCGACGAAATGACGACAAAAGCGATGAAGTGCGCAAGAGTACTCGTGAAAAGTCCAAGACTAACTTCGAAGACCGCGTATAACATGTAAGAGAAGTATGCCACGACCACGACGTTTATGTGGATTCATCAGAAAAAAGCCCTGCGAAGGGAACTAGATGACGCTTCACAGATCGGTCCTCTCTTCAGCCAGAGGCATCCGACGACTGCTTGCGGTCAATCCTTCGGACCGCAAGGGCCAGCCGCAGAGTGAGCGTGAAGCCGATAATCAAGAGCAGCAGAAAAATGAAGAATCGCAGAGGGTCAGTCCAACCGCTCTCTGGCCGCCACTTTCGAAACAGAATGGGCTGCGGATTCGCCAGGTTCCGGAGATCAATCTGCACCAATGCACAGGCATCGTCGGGCTTTTCAAACCACCAGTGATTCGGAGG
>JBDTUW010000254.1:0-6292 GCA_040007555.1 Acidobacteriota bacterium
CTGGTCGATCTTTACCTCCGGTTTCGCGCAGTATCTGCACCGTTTTCCGCTCACCGTAGCGAGAGGGCATATCTCCGTGGTGTGGACTTCCAAGTGTTCATAGTCGCCCGGTAGTCGTACTGGTTACCGCATGAAAAATCCACCATCGCCCTCGCATCAACCGTGGAGCCCCCGAATCGGGGCCGCCACTCTCGATTCGGAACCCTGATCGGTTGGCCTTAAGAAAAACGTCTTGTAGTAATGATACCTCCCGACCTCGCGAAGGGGCCGCCAACAGATCGTCTGCCCGTAGATGTTGAAGTGCGGGGAGGATTCGCCCAGAATGAGCTGTACAAACCGGCTTTACCTGGCGCGATCAAGATCCGGGGGCTGCTGCTGGTCTGACAATCATTAAGGAGAAACTGAATGAAACGCAACTACCATTCGAGAACCGTCATCACCACCACACTTCTTGTAATTCTACTCTCAGCACTCGGGATTGGCCTGGTTCACGCGCAGCGTTACACAAGTCCGCGTGGCTCCGCCGAAATGAGCCTTAACGGCAAGAAGGTTTCTGTGGACTATGGAAGGCCTTCGATGCACGGTCGCAAGGTTATGGGCGGACTCGTTCCCTTTGATCAGGTCTGGCGTCTCGGAGCCAACATTGCAACACACCTCACCACTGAGGCCGACCTCGTCATCGGCGGCATCAACGTTCCAAAAGGGACCTATACCTTATTCGCGCTACCAGGCCAGTCCTCGTGGAAATTGATCATCAATAAGGTCACAGGGCAATGGGGTATTCCCTACAAACCCGAATATGAAAAGGAAGAACTTGGTCGCGTGGATATGAAGGTCGAAAAGATCCCCACCGCTGTCGAGGAGTTCACTATTTCGCTCGAACCGGCCGGATCGGCAGGAAATCTCAAGCTCGAATGGGAGAACACTCGCGCCTCCATCAGAATTGCGGAAAAGAAATAGCCCATATTCCCCGCTAGTTGAATCTCCAAAGGCTCCCGAGCGCCATCCGCGGTTATCTGCTCGGGAGCCTTTTCACAAAGGCCCTCCCTGCCCGCCGTTAACTTCCTGCCCGTTATCTCCCGACGCTCACTCTGCTTTAGGGACGTTCACCCTTCTTAACCTTGATTACAACAAAGGTCACGTCATCGTCCTGTGGTCTGCCATTCGCCCACGCCTCACCGGTCTTGACCAGATGCTCAATGATCGCCTGCGCCGATTGACTGGCTGATTCCGCAAAAGCTCTGCTGGTTGAAGCGTAATCCAGCATCTCATTCTCGAAATTGAATCGCTCGGGCAGGCCATCGCTCATGATCACAACCACGTCTCCGCCCTCAATGCTTACCTCGCGCGCCTTGTAAGCGTAGTTTGTGATACTCCCAAGCGGCATGGCGCCGATTGCGATCTCCTCAACTGAACCACTTGCGGCGCGATAAATCAGGACAGGAGGCATCCCCGCAATGCTAACCGTTAGTTTCCCGTTCTTTACCTTCACCATTGTCATCGCCATAAACAGCGACCGGAGGTTCATCCTCTTCAGCGCCCTACTCGACTGCTCGAGGATCTGAATGACATCCGGCTGCTGAGCAAACGCTTCGAATAAACTCTTCGCGGCAGTAACCATAGTCCCGGCCCGTAGACCATGCCCCGTCGCGTCTCCGACGGCAACCGTCAGTGTTCCGTCATCCCCAAGATGGAAGTCGTAGTAGTCGCCGCCGACTTCGGTAGCGGTCTTCATATATGCGGCGATCTCCAGATCCGGCAATTGGGGAACGCTCCTTGGCAGCATCGACATTTGCAACTGACGCGCTTCCTCCAATTCCCTTGCGCGTTGTTCGTTGTCTGCCTCGAGTACCTGCCGGCGCCGTTCCTCCTCGATCATTCGCTCGATGAGCCGCGTGTTCTCGATCGCGAATGTTGTCTGCGCGACAACACTCATGAGCATCTGCTGGTCCTCTCGGGAAAACGGCTGATCACCGAGTCGCGGACCCAGCGAGAGGACTCCCAACATTCCGCCCTTTGCAGTCAGTGGCAGCAGGATTGCCGAGTTCAGTCTCTTCAGGCTTTCCCGCTCATCAGCGGCCGACGCGCCCTCAGTTGACGCGAGTCGCTGAGCCAGCCATGAGCTGCGGTCACTCAAATCGGTACTCACTGGCTCGCCTGTTTCGTTCAACCGCTCAATCACTGCCGCGTGCAGAGAAAGGGATATACGATTCCGCGAAGTGACCCGTAACGCCCTATCACCTGATCGGTGATCAAAGGCTACAGAGTTCGCAAACGCTCCGGACTCCTCGTCCCGAAGAAGCACGTTGACGTTTTCGACGTGCAATGCCGTCTGGATGCGAGTGGCGACAAGCTCAAGTAGCTCCTGAATATCGGTGGTTGAGCGGACGGAGTGTGATAATTCAGAGAGTATCTGTCGAGCGTCATATGCCTCGCGAAAGAAACGCCTGTCAATCAGTGGCGCAATCATCCGCTGGTGAAATGAATACGACAAATTCCAGACGATAATTGCAAAAACTGCGGAGAGGATTCCAACCATGCGTCCGCTGACCGGTAGTGCGTAAGTAAACACGCTGTCCATGAGGAAGAACATCACAACACAAACAGCGGCCATGAGCAGGACTGCCGAGCCGCGCGAGACGAGAACGTATCTCGCACTACGCCGGATGATGAGGCTGATCGGAATGACCTTGTGCCGGATGATGGCATAAGCGAAGGAAAGCGGGATAAACGGCAAGGCTGCCAGCATGCCGATCTGGACCCACTCGGCGATTCGAGGCGCTCGACTACCCAACCGAAAATACTCACCCGCGACCGCAAGCAGATACGCGAGAAAACCAACTCCGCTGCCGAAGACGACGACGCGCAACCGACGACGCGCGTCCCGATCGGCTGCTCGATAGTTCACCACGAGGCAGACCAAACCGGCCGTGAGATATCCAACAACAATGGGCATCGGCAGACCGAACCAACCGTGGTTGCTCATCCATTGAATCGGGGGAAGACTGAAGAAGGAGTTCCGTAGATTTCCTGGTAGCCGGCCGGCCCCAAAAACAGGCAAGACGAAAAGATAGAATGGCAAGCTGAGATATCGTTCGACGCCTGGCCAGAACTTGAGGATTGGTGAACGCGCGGGAAAGTTGAGAAAAAAGCGGACGAAGAGTGGCAAAGACCAGAGGCTCAATATCTTCGCGATTGCCACCAGCAAGGCGATGCCGGGTCCCAATAAACCGACTGGCATGTTCCATGAACTCAAGCCGATGAAGGTCCCAAGAAGGAGCGCCAGCAACCGGGCGTGCTCATCGTCAGATTTGAGAATAAAGACTGTCAGCGCCGTGACGAGAAAGAGCAGGTGAATCCATATATAGATCCTCTCGCCCAGGTTATTTCGAACTTTGACCTTAGTGACCGTCGTGATCGGGATAGCCATCTCCTGGCCGTCGCGACGGATCGTCATGACGTAGGTTGTTCCTGGAGCAACCCGGGCACTCATCCCGACGACGTCGATATTGTCAGCTGCCGTTATGCCGTTGATGGCTATCAACACGTCCCCGGCGCGGAGCGCCTTCGCGGGACCTTCTGGATCTGATCCGGTGATGAGGACTGGGGCTCCAGGCACCTTCTGCTCTCCAAACCAGCCGTCATAACTGCCGACATCCACGAATGCAAAATAGGCATGCACGCCGAGGTAAAGGAACATCAACGCAAAGAAGAGTGCGCCCTGGATTACTCGCCGTCTGTTCCTGATGCTCATGGCGTTCATTCGGGGTTTTGCGGTTCATGCCGAACGTTACGTTGGTACCGTCGTCCGCCGATCGATCACTGTTCCTTGGTCGTCAACCAGACTCTCCGGAGCGGCCACTGGAATGTCTGTCTCTAGACTGCTTCGCGCCCGAGGGGGATTTGAAATGGAACTGATACTAGAAGCAAAAGCAGGATAGTAATTCTCATCATACGCAGTCTCCAAAAGCCCAACGCCCCCACTATCTTGGCCAGAAAGGTCGTTAAGCGTTAGCATTAAGCATATTAAGCTTTGCGTTAACCACCACCCTGCGGGGCTAAAGTTAGATCGTCCTCCCTCTGGAAAACGTTAACAAGCTTAGACTTATCCAGAGGCGGCAAGCAATCCGCAATATGCCGTTTCTATCGTGGCAGAATTCAAGGCGACGGGCGCCGCAGTGTCGGTTGATGCTCGCGAAGAACCGCACAGCGGCATCGGATTGCGATTTGAATATCTCTCTGACCATGAAAGAGCCTTGACGACCAGATGGCCTACCGATCGGGTCTGCCAAGAGCCAGATCGCCCGGGTACGACAGCCACGCCCCCCAATACGCCCCCTCGATATCCTTTGAAGCCAAGCTCACATCAGCTCAAGACACAGTGCCAGAACAGGGACAGCATGGCGAGACAGACTGGGCCATATGAGTGGAACCTCCGCCCTTTTCCGCCCTCGTTTCCGGCAGCTATGGTGAGAGGAGCTACCCGCCGACATCGGACCTCCTGACACTGGCCTTGTCGATATACTTCTTGGTGGGGCAAACGTCCCGAGGCTCAGGAGCTCGGCCCTTCAGTACAATTCCCTTTTGCCTCGGTCGAGGGTACATTACGTTTGCCGAGCTGGTCGTGAGGTATCCGTTTGACTGTGAAAAGGTCCCCGCCCGCATGAGTGATCCAATTGATCGCAAGCGCGATGCGCGTGAGATCAACCGCATTCTGAAAAAGACCTACCCCGACGCGCATTGCGCGCTTCACCACTCCTCTGCCCTGGAGTTGCTGATTGCCACGATACTCTCCGCCCAGTGTACTGATGAGCGGGTCAACATCGTCACCGCAACTCTTTTTCGGAAGTACAGAACCTGTCAGGACTTTTGTAACGCACCAATTCTTGAGTTGGAGCAGGATATCCGATCGACGGGTTTCTTTCGCAACAAAGCGAGATCGATTCAGGGCACGTGCTGTCTTCTCATCGAGCGCTTCGGTGGCAAGGTGCCCGAGACGCTCGAAGAGTTGATCCAGTTGCCAGGTGTCGCTCGCAAGACCGCAAACGTGGTGCTTGGGGTGGCGTTTGGAATCCCGTCGGGAGTCGTGGTCGATACGCATGTCGAGCGACTTTCGCGACGAATGGGACTCACCACCGAGCAGCGAGCCGACAAGATCGAGGCCGACCTGATCGCGCTATTGCCGAAGAGTGAGTGGATCGCATTCTCGCACCGCATGATCTGGCACGGCCGTCGCATCTGCGCCGCCAGAAAACCGCTCTGCGAATCCTGCCCGGTTGAGCGCCTTTGCCCTTCTTCCCGTCTCAAGAACGAGCCGACGGACCCTGCTCCCAGAAAACGAACGCCCCGTAAGGACGTGCTCTCACAGAGTTGACCGCTCAGCACCACGGGCTCACTACTGCTGACCGGGTTTCCTTGAGCCCTTGCCGTAAACCTCGCTGTAGTACCAGGGAGATCATCATGAAATTGCGGCTTTTGATCGCCGGCCTTCTTGCCGGAGTAGTTGTTTTCTTTTGGGGCTTTTTCTCACATTCAGTGCTCGGCCTGGGTGAGTCCTCGATGAAGTCGATCCCGAACGAGCCTGCCGTTATCTCAGCCCTGTCAAGCAACATTGCCGAATCCGGTTTCTACTTTTTCCCGGGTGCAGGTCTTGGGGCTGACAGGTTGCCCAAGGAGCAGCAGGAAGCAGCGATGCAGAAGTGGGATGCTGATTACAAGACACTTCCACACGGTATCCTTATCGTCAAAAAGCCGACGGGAGCCGCTCTTCCCTTCACCAAACTGCTTCTAATCGAGTTAGGAACCACCGTTCTCGGCGGATTGTTGGCGGCCTGGCTGCTTTCGCTCGCGGCGCCTTCCCTCCCGTCATTTATCGGGAGGGTTTTCTTCGTCGCAGTACTTGGCTTTTTTGCGTCGGTCAACATCGACGCTTCCTACTGGAACTGGTACGACTTTCCGACCGGCTATCTAACCTCTTCTCTCATCGATTCCACGGTGGGCTGGGCTCTTGCCGGTGTTGTGCTGGCGTTCATGATTCGGCCCAGGTCCTAGTGGCATCATCATCGCCGCGACGGAACCATTTGGGCGGCCAACCCGAGAACGTGTCTCCTAATCTCCGCAACCCGGCATCATGCAGACGTGCGCGTTGCCGTGAGAAACGTCTTGTTCTCACCCACGCAGCTCAAACAAGCAACGTGGGGGCGATCGATCTCAGGTGATGTGGTACCGCGTCCGTGCGAAGAGCCTCCCTGACACGTCGGCAGCCCAAAAACTTCTGTCTTTGGGCTGCCGT
>JBDTUW010000255.1:0-6288 GCA_040007555.1 Acidobacteriota bacterium
TGCCCGTCGCCTTTGAATTCACTTCGACGATGCTTGGTTTCATCGGCGAGAGCAGATGCAGAAGATCATCCTTCTCGCGCTGCGCCACCTTGAACTTATCGAGAGCAGCGACGAGATTCTCAACCAACGCACCGAACTCGCCGTCGGTGACACCCATGCTCTTGTGCGCCGTCTTCATATCCCTACCCTCATACTTGCAGGGACCGCCGCTGGCCGCGCAGATCTGATCCACCAGCATTGCCTTCAGCCGGGGCGCATCGCTCTTCGCGAACTTCTTATTGATGCGCGCATCAGAAACGCAACGCGCCGTGAATTCATCGACCACCGCGACGATTGCCGGCTTGCCACCAAGGCGCTCAAAAAGCGTCTTCTCCTGGGCGAAGACGCCAAGGGTTGAAATTGCGAAAAGGGAAATCAACAGGGCTTTTGATGCTTTCATACGGGACTCTCTCTTCCAGTTAAGATTGTTGAGTGCGCGGCCAGGACCGAGGTTCTTCGAACCACCTCAGCTCTCAGCCGCGGAAGACCAGTCGCCATCGCCCACCTGTGATTCCACGAAAAGAGCGGTTTGAAGACTGGAGAAAACCATCGGAGAAACGGCTTGTCGGCACGGATGCGCCAATCGAAAGTAACTACCGTTTCGGTGGCACTCCTCGAAAGGTTCCAGATGCCCCGGCCGGTAAAGTCGCCGGATGCTGTAATCTCGATCGTTTCGGAGGGTACAAGATGCGCCACCTCGGCGGTCCATCTGAGCCGATAAGGAAGCCACCCCTTTGTCAACAATTCGACTCGGTCACCCAGGTGATCGCTTCGACCTGAAGGTGTAAAGTTGGAATCGAGGTAAACGTCGGGCCACCATCGAGGATAGTCTTTGCCCTCGCGCAGAATCTCAAAAATCAGGTCGGGCTCCGCGCTGACGCGCCATTCGGTGAAGAATTGATATTCGTGAGCAGCCATCACTCCTGGAAGAGCACACCCGAGGACATCCGCAGCGTTATGAGCGATACGTCGCCGTCTTACTGGGGAGTCTTTTCGCGTGCCGGCTCGCCAGTCGTCAACAATAGATAGGCGATGACTACGAGCAGGACGCCAAAGATCATGAAGACCACGATTTTGACGATGCCGAGGATGGTGCCAACCACCAGGGCACCGTGCCGCGCTGACTCGAAAGCGAGTAGCCCAGTCGTGGCCAATGTCGTCAAAACGGCAATGAGTTTGCAGATCGTTGCCATGTCTTGTGGTCGAAAATGCTTAACGGATACCTAATTAGATGCGCGTCGATCGCGACTTGCAAGTCCGCTGGCTGACGATGAGATGACAATATCGCCGTTGGTTGAGCGTAGGTCGACCAGCGGCGCATCGCCATCGGCCGAATAGCTGATGGAAGTGTTTCGCGGGCCGCGGGGGAGATTGAGCTGTTCGAATCCGCGCAGCTTGAGCTTGCCAAAGCTCGTCCTCGCGTCAAGGCGAAAGCGGCTATCTTGAGGCAGGGTTAACCGCACGTGGCCATGTTCGCTCATGGCGTGCAGGTCACCTGCAATCTGCCGATCGAGAACCAGATTAATCGCTCCCAGACGGCTCGAGACTCTCATCTCGTTCTGAAAATTACGCACGGCAACATCCCGGGTCGCTTCGATCTCGGCTGGTCCCTGAAGGTCTGCGGCATCGACTGAACCATCCTCGACCACGAGCTTCAAGGCGCCACTCACCCCTGCAGCTTTCACTCGTACACCCGACGAACGCACGCTCAAATCGCCAGTGATGTTTGAGGCCTCGACTCCGGTTCGCGATCCAGTAACATTAATGTTCCCCTTCACCCGTGCGAGAACAAGTCGACTGTCGGTCAGATTCTTCAATTCAACCATGACCGGCGCCGCGTCGATACGTTGGCCGATCTCACGGACCTCAATCCTGGAATTGTGGCCTTCCAGTTCAACCTGCCCGTCGATTCGCTCGAGTTTCGCAGTCCCACCGGAGATGCGGACGACTGCTGCACCTGAAATGTCGCGAAGGGCAACCTCACGTGTCGCCTTCTCGATACTGACTTTCCCCCTGATGCGCTCAAACCGGACACTGCGGGCACCTGAGACCGAGACACCACCATCATTGTCGGAGATGGTGGCCGATTCGACATTGCGCAGCGAATGTTCCCCTCGCAGCCCGGAGAGCGTCAGCTGACCCATCACTGCGCTGGCATCAACACCGGCGGCGGCACCGGCAGGCAATTCGATCGTCAGAGTCGCAGTGTAGTCAGTCTCGACCCCATCCGACAAAATCGAGAAGATGCGCGCGTCGCCCTGTGATTTGATCTCAAGAATGATCTTCTTTGCGGCTGTCTGGGCCTCCGCCTCGCTCGATGAGCGAAGGCGTCTGACGACCCTTGCGCTGGGTACCGCCGATTGGCCTGAATGAACGTCGATATCGCCCTCGAAGCCGTCAAAGACGAGGCGCGCCTTTGCGGGCAGCGAGAAGGTCTTCGCGCTTTCGTCGGCAATCGAGTACTCGTTGTCGCAAATTGCGCGCACATTATTGAATCGGAATGGCAACCGGAGATGCGCAAGATTCTGTCCGTGGCCGCTTAGCCAGTGAGCGCCAAGGCCAGTACCTGAGATCGCCAACATGACTACGACCGACGCCGGGGTAAACGCTCTGGGAGGTGAGCCATCGGAGGACCGATGAGTATACTGTCGCATGACTCGCGCCGCGACGAAGGCGAGCAGTAGCCAGAACCAATACTGCCCGGCGATTTCAAGAATGCGAGTTTCACCGCGGTGGTTCGCCGAGAGGAGTATCCCGCCGATTGCCACGAGCAGCATGCCACCCATCGGTGATCGCGGCTGCCGGTCGAGCAGGTGCCCACCAACCCGGACAAGTCCGGCAAGCACCAGAAAGGCCGGCCAGTATCTCAGGAGCGTCTGAACAAGGAATGTTCGCTCAGGTGCGATGAAGAAGAGAATGCCGAGGCTGACGAGAGCAATTCCGAGCAGGAATGTCGCGATTCGCTTGAGCATGAGCTTTACTCCTGCCGCCACAATGGGCTCGAACCTCGGACGAGTGTGAATCGCGCTCGCTCACCGGCGATTGCGAGACTGCCTCATCTCAGCATACCTGTCCTCGGGTCGCTCATATGGATTCATGATGACGGAGGGAGGCGGCGTCCGATAGCTCAAATGTGTCAATCCGCCCGATGAAAGTCGCCTGAATCCGCGCAGAAGGTAGACGCCGGCGCCAATCAGTAACATTGGCCAGAGTCCGTGAAGCTGGGTGTCAAAAAAGATATGAAGGAAAGAGATGGTTCCAAACCCGACGAGGACGACTCCCCATACCGGAGCCCGCTCCCGGAGTGATCGTCTCAGTCGCAATTCATCTTCACTCAAGTCCTCACCGGCACGCAGTCGCTCCGCAGACCGCCGCGCGTCGTAAATCGTGAAGATAAAGAAAGCAATTCCACCCAGAACGAAGACTGCGCCAAATGGCGTGGGCATGATGTCAGCAAGGTGCCAGAGCGCAGCGACCACCATAAACTGCACCAGCGCCTTGATATTCTGACCGTTATAGGCGGCTCCGAGGCCAGGAATCAACGCGAAAATAGTTGCAACAGCAGGCGACTTCTCCTTCACCTGGACACGAGCCGTTCCAACATTCCGGATCATCTCGATCCCCGCGACAATGCAATCCTGGCAATATGGAGTTCCCTTGATGCGATGGTCACACGAGGGACACAAACCGTGCTGGCAGCTACTGCACCTTACATGTGCCAGATTGGCGGGATGATAGACACAATTCATCTAACGCGCGTTCTTTCTACGGATGTGGGTTTCTTTCAATGCCCTTTTTTACGGTTTCTGGCGCCCGAGTGGGGTTGGCGCTCTGGTAGGGGCTTGGCTCAGGTTTGACCTGGGGACGTCGTTTTGCCGCTCGGCGGGTGGAGTCGCCATCCCGCCAGAAATTTGATACTTCAGTCGAGACGCGCTGAATGCCGATCAGGGCAGTTGCTCCGGTCTGGTTGATTGCTGAATGTCCGTCGGTGACCAGCTTCTCAGCCTGCGCTTCGGCCTGCGATGCGAGCCCCGAAACGCTCCCAAACCGCAAGGTCACAAGCGTGCAACTCGAAAGGAAGATCAATGCCGCTGCAGCCCATTGCGGAGTCCAGAGAGAGCGAAGGACCTGGCCAGCCCTGCGAGGAATCCGTTCAATCCACGCGAAAGCGTCTCGCAAGCGATGTCTTCCACTGGTCGCGGCCACAATGCGATCACAGAGCTCGTTCGGGACATCGACTTCACTGGATTTTACTTCGTGGCAGAGGTCAATCGCGTCCTCGATGCTGCCGAGAAGGCGACGACATTTCGAACAATCCTCGAAATGGCCCTGAAATGTCTGAAAGGTCGGCGCAAGTATCACGCCGTCGAAATATCTTTCGAGGAGCTCATCAAACTCACCACAGTTGAGCATCACTCCGGCGGTGGTCGCAGCGAGGATACGCTCCTCGAGTGCCACCGGTGCGGGCATCGGATTGGCGGCCATGGCCACGAGGGCGGTCATTGTCGCGCGAACGTCACTGTAGACTTCGCGGCAGGACCGACAGTAGAGCCGGTGAGCCGCACATTCTGCGCGGGCGCGCGACTCGAGCTCGCCGTCGAGGTAGTCTGAAATCTGGTCCTGGAACTTTCCGCAATCCATCAATTACCTGCAACCATTATCTGCGATCATGACATTCCAGCGTCGATCCCGTCGCCCGCGTTGCCCATCCGGCGCCCATCCGGCGCCCATCCGGCGCCCATCCGGCGTTTAGATGCGAAAAGTCGGTGTGGTGGGCAGGCTAAATAGCCTCGACGACCTTCATTCGTCTAAGAATTTTTGCGAGCTCGATCCGACCCCGGTTGATTCGCGACTTGACCGTGCCAATCGGTATCTTGAGGATATCGACGATCTCCTGATAGGTCAGCTCCTCGATATCTCGAAGAATGACGCACTCACGAAGATCCGGCGCGAGCTTTGCGATCGCCGAATGAACCTGATCTGCCCGCTCGCTTCGTTCGATTCCTCGATCGGGCGCGTCGTGACGGCTCTCGAGTCGGTACTCGTGGTCCATCAGATCCTCGCCACAATCGGTCGGGGTGCGACCACGCTTCCGGTAATCGTCGATGACGAGATTCCGCGCGAGACGCATGAGCCAGTTGGCCAGATCGCCTGCCTGCGGCTCGTACTGTTCGAGCGAACGGTAAACGCGGACGAACACTTCCTGGGTTAAGTCCTCTGCGGATTCGTGGCGCCCAGTAAAGCGATAGGCGAGGTTATAGACGCGACGGGAATACTCGCGCACAACCTGGTCCCACGCTGCACTGTCGCCGGCGCGACATCGCCGCACCAACTCCCCGTCAGACTTAATAAGCGCTGCATTCGCGAGCGCGTCGCCCTGGTCTCTCCTGATCAAAGTTGGCACCTCAAAACCCGATTGAAGTTACTGTCTCCACGGGACCTAACGAGACAGGCC
Source organism: Acidobacteriota bacterium (assembly GCA_040007555.1). GTDB lineage: Bacteria > Acidobacteriota > Blastocatellia > RBC074 > RBC074 > JANNRD01. The sequence goes on from JBDTUW010000255.1 coordinate 5,495, forward strand.
GGCGAAAAGTTCCTGAAAAGGCCCGATCCTCTTGCTCACGCCAATTTGCTCCATCTGAGCCGTCCGGATCACTTAAAGGTCTACTTGACGGCCTTTACATTAGCTGGCTTCGCAAATACATCATCCGGAACCTGAACATTCAGCTTGATGTCCTGATAATTAATGCGGTTAATCTGCACTCCGTCTCGATAGAAATCAACAATATTCGGAAACTTGACACCTTCGTAGACAATGTACTGAAAGAAGCGCACTTCATTCCTCGTCAGGCCCTGCTCGGTAGTCCGCTCGTACACTAAACTGAGGGGCAAGTGAGTGGATCGATCGAGCCAAAGAGAAACCTTTCGCGCCGGCGTCAGTTCGATTTCGATCACGTCTGCCCGCTCTCCAGGGCGAATTTCCTCACGGCCGGCGAGTCGCACCCTGACTCCCGGAGCCTGCCAACCGCCCTTTAAGATATGGTCGAGGTCGTTCTCCAGACCCTCGAGAAACTCACGCGTCTGCTTCTCGTTCTGGTCCTTGAGCGTCTCGGCGTCGCCGTCGTAGACCCAACCGGTCGACCCGACATTTACCTGAATGCGGCGATTCTTTCTCTTACCGCGACCGAACTCGGTCCTCTCCTTGTCCGGGAAGACTATGGTGTCCAGAAACGGCGCCGGAACCGTCGATCTCCCACCATCAAAAGGGGTGTACTGTCCGGTCGCAACCATGGCCTTGAAGCCGAGATAGGTCGCGCCTCCCCTGGCCTCAATCACGGCACGGATGAGCCTTGCGCCCTCAGCGCCATCCACCGGGGA
>JBDTUW010000256.1:0-6261 GCA_040007555.1 Acidobacteriota bacterium
GCCAGTCAATGAAGCCGTCGAGTTCCGCCAGCAAATAGCCGCGCTCCTGCGTCAGACTCTCCAGCCCTGTTTGCGACAGTCCAATCATGTCGTCTTCACTGCGCTGGAGCTTCAATTCGAATCTCAACTCTTCTTCAACAGAGCGCGCTTGTTCGACCCAATGCGCCAGCCACACCGCGCGCTGCTTGTCTTTCGTTGTAGGCGCTACGATCTTGATTTTTCGGCTCCAGGCAATTCCCCCCAGCAGCGCGCCAGCAAACTGCGGTGCCATTGTGCCCGACCACTCGTGCCAGTCCGCCAGCGCACGCTCCGCCTGTCGCGTGAGTTCGGCGTAACTAGCCGCCTCTTTCTTTCGCGCCGCGGCTTCGAGTTGTGGGGAAAAGTCCGCCTGAGCGGCTTTGTCCAATGCCTCGCGCCGCGCTTCCCAATTTCCTCTCAATTGCTGAATGGCCTGCGCCAAGATCATCAACAACCGGCCTTCGATCCGTGCCCGCTGTAACTCGATCCGTCGCCCTTCGGCCGCGACAATCGCGCGCATTGGCAATGGCCGAGGCTTACGCCGGAATCCGGCCAGCCGCCGTGTCATTCCAGTGGCAGCGTGCGGATTCATCAATTCCAGCGCCAACGGTCCGGTCGCTATCACCGCTTCCGGCAGTGATTCGACAAGTTCAGAAAGGCTGCGGTCATACTCCTCGATCCCCAGCAGCGCCCGTTGATAAGGCCGCTGGCGCTCCCATTGAGAGGCCGGTTCAATCAACAGACGGCGGGCAGCGTCCGCGCGCTCGCGACGAAACGCATCAAGGTCAGGCAGCGCCAACATGGCAGGGCTGATGGCGCTGTGCTCTTCGATCTGGCCTTTCAGAATCGCATGTATGTCGCTCCAGCAGCTTTCCAACTCGCCCAGCAGCCGGTCGTTGCTTTCGCCTGCGCGCTCGGAAAACCTTGCCCACTGTTCTGGTAGTTGAGGTTCGATGGGGTTCAAGTTCAGAGTTTGCATTCAGTCTCAATTCGTTCCGCAGCCAGTCAGTTTCAGTCAGGCTGCTCCGGCAACACAACCGTCAACCGCCGTGAGGTGAGCCAAATCCACTATTGGTTTGTTATTGCGCGTTCGTTGCGGAGATTCAAGCAAAACCAGGAAGGGCAGAGAAGTACATTCCCGCAAAAAACAAGAATAAGAAAAGTTCGAGTGCAGATTCGTGGGATCCGAGACTGGTCAGATCGTCCGCTTTCCGGTTTCAGATGATGGCCGGGCAGGCGTCGATGCGCCAAGGCGGGAGCTCGGATAAGCCGCGGGGGAGGCGACGTTCGCCGCTAACTTGAATCATCCGGAGCCATGCTATTACCGTTGCAACCGCGCTAACGGCCATGCCGCCGCTTCGAACACGCCGGGCGGCTGTTCTTTCATCCACAAGGTCGAAGCTGAATCAAAGGGAGCGCTGCTGGGCTTTCACATTGCACTCGTGCAAGAATGGTCGTTAAAGGTAGTCTTTAATCGCCAGAGCATCTCTCTGATTCGGACAAGCAGGCATCGTTGGGAGCAATGTCCTGGTCATCGGGAGCTAGCAGTTGCCGCGTCAAACTCTTTCCTGACAACGAGCCTTGTTGCCTGGAGCGACCTCTAGTCACGTAAAGCAATGGCACCAGAGGCCAGTGAAATACCGGTCGTCCACGCACATCCATAATTTACCTGGAGAGTCATTTCCATGTTTGTGAAATCAGTCAATCAATTGCTGGATGAACTAGCGGCTTTCGAGCCGGTCTCGCTGCCAGTCATCAGTCTCTATCTCAACACGCAGCCCGACGAAAGAGGGGCGTGCCAACTTCGAAGCCTTTGTCCGCAAGGAACTGAAGTCCGTGGCCCATACCTATCCGGAGGAATCTCTGGAGCGCGCCAGTATCGAAACGCGATACCAAGCGCATCAATCAATATTTCAACGAAGAGTTGAAACCGGCGGCCAAACGGCACGGCAGTCTTTGCCTGCGCGGCGCAATTTGATTTCTTTGAAACCGAACAACTCGCCGCTCCCATCACAGAACACCGCCCGTATGTCTATCATGGGCCCCACACCTCTGGCCCGGCTGTCCGATCAGTACCGGCGCTATGCGGCGCTCGTGGCGGATACCAATGCCGCCCGTTTATGTGCTTTTGCGCTCGGTGCGACCAATGCGAGCAAGACCATCACGGGCCAAAAGACGAGCCGTTCTAACGGCGGAGGCTGGTCACAGGCGCGCTACTACGAACTCCTGATCAACGCGAACATCGAAGCGTTTCATCCCGAAGGAGAAGCAGTCGGGGCGGTGATCGCGACGCAGGCTCCGGATGATGAACTGGACAGTTCAACGCGGCGGGTGCTGATGGCCGATGCCTTGGTGACGCGTGCTCGACAGACCGGAGCCAGTGTTACTTTCGTCGAAGATGCCGCTCTGCTGGCGCTGGTGGGCGGAGGGGGATTGATGCTGCGTTATAGATAACCATGATCATACAAGCTGCTTCAGAAGCATTGACTGGAACGGAAGTGCTGGCGGAACCCCATTTCTCGATCACCGTCTTTATTACGCTGTTGTTGATAGCTTCAGGCGTGGCGATGGTTACCAAATGGGTGCGATTGCCTTACACGCTGGCGCTGGTGATTGTCGGGCTGATCATCAGCCCGATGCATTTCTTGCCAGCGGTTCACGTTTCGCCAGAGCTGATTCTTCTGATTTTCCTTCCGGCGTTGTTATTCGAGGCGGCCTGGAACCTGAAGCTCAACCATCTGCGTGAAAACATGCTGCCGATTCTGACGCTGGCAACGGCGGGCGTCGGATTGTCGGTGGGAGTGATCGGACTGATTTTACATTTTGGGATTGGGCTGTCCTGGGGAACGGCCTTGCTTTTCGGGGCGATCATCTCGGCAACAGACCCGGTGTCGGTACTGGCGCTCTTCAAACAACTCGGTGTGCCCAAACGGCTGTCGGTCATCATCGAAGGCGAGAGCTTGTTCAATGACGGGACTGCGGTCGTCGTCTTTCGTATCCTGCTGGGGTTGGTCGCCGGCGCAACGACGTTCAGCTCTCCGGGGCAATTGATCGTCTCCTCGGTGCGCGATTTTAGCATCGTCGTATTTGGCGGCATCGCGGTCGGCGCCATCATCGCGATCATCGCTTCAACACTTACTTCATACTTCGACGATCATTTGCTTGAAATCACTCTGACGACGATTGTGGCCTACGGCTCCTTTCTGTTGGCAGAAGAGATGCACGTCTCGCCCGTCATGGCTGTGCTGGTCGCCGGATTGATACTCGGTAATTACGGCAGACCGAAGGGCATGTCTCCGACGACGCAGGTGGCGGTCAATTCGTTCTGGGAATATGCCGCCTTCGTTGTCAATTCGCTGGTGTTTCTCTTGATCGGGCTGGAAATTCAGATCAGGACCTTGACTGAAAATCTTGTTCCAATCATGTGGGCTGTGGTGGCGATGCTACTTGCGCGCATGGTTGCTGTTTACGGCTTGACGAGCTTAATAAACCTCCGCGTCGAACCGATTTTGTTCCGTTGGCAACATGTTTTGGTCTGGGGAGGCTTGCGCGGCTCACTTTCAATTGCCCTCGCGCTGAGCCTGCCAACCACGCTGCCGGGCCGGCAGACGCTGGTGGCGATGACTTTCGGCGCGGCGATTTTTAGTTTGCTGGCGCAAGGGCTGACGATTTCGCCTCTCTTGCGCTGGCTGAAGATTTCCTCTTCCCAACCGGAGTTCAAAGCCTACGAAGTCTCGCGGGGACGACTGCTCGCGGAAACGGCGGCGCTTGCCGAAATTGACCAGTTGCGCGATCAGGGATTGATGACCGAGCGTGTGCATCAGGCTCTACGGCCTTCGCTGGCGCAGCGGCAGAAAGAGCTGTCGCAGCGCCTTAAGGAGCTTGATGTGACGGATCGGGAGGTTGATCAGCAGTTAAAGAATCGAATACTGCGTCATCTGATCGCCGTCAAGAAAGCGCGGTTGGCGACACTGTTGCGAGAAGGATTGCTGTCGGAAGAAGCTTCCCGTGAAGTGAATGAGGCTTTGGACGAAGATTTGGCGCGCCTACAAAGTGAGCCTGCTTCAACGGAAGCGCAGGCGGACACGCCAGTCTGAGTCTGAAGCAGTCTGGTTGAACCGTCGAAGGATAACTATGGTAGTGCCTGAAATCATGAAGCAGGCGGTCATGGCGGTTCACGACGACGCGGCAATGGCGCAGACGATCCTGGATCATCACGTCTTGGGTTGAGGCGCAGATCGCCCTCAACACATTGCTCGACAAGTTGGCCGACCTGCGTCTGAAAGGCACACCGGAGTCATTGCGGTGGCGTCCGAGCCTGATTTTGCGCGGACTGAATGCATTGCCTGTAATGTTCTAGCCTTGGAGCAGGACTAATGAAGCAGATTCTGTTTTCACGATTTTTCGCGTGCATTCCTGTTCTTGCGGTGTTACCGGTTTGCGCTGTCGCGGGGACAGACGAAGGCTCAAGTAGTGCGGCGCATGGGCTTGATCCGGTGGTGCTCGTCGGAGTTGCTGCAATCCTGGTGGTCGCAAAACTGGGCGGAGAATTATTTGAAAGGTTCGGCCAACCTGCCGTACTGGGCGAACTGATTGCCGGGATGATTGTAGGGAATCTAGTGCTGGTTGGCTTCACGGCGGCTGAGCCTTTGAAGAGCAATGAGGTGATTGCCGCGCTCGCCGAAATCGGTGTGATCATTCTGCTCTTTGAGGTCGGACTGGAGTCAAATCTCAGTGAGATGCTCGAAGTCGGTTGGTCGTCGCTGCTAGTCGCATTGGCCGGAATTGTTGCGCCGTTTTTCCTGGGATGGGGAGTTGCGGCCTACTTTATCCCGGAGGAATCGCGGCTCGGACACATCTTCATCGGAGCGACGTTGTGCGCTACGAGCGTCGGCATCACAGCACGTGTCTTGAAGGACATGGGGCGGCTCCAGACGCGTGAATCACGAATTATTCTTGGCGCGGCTGTGATTGACGATGTGCTGGGATTGCTGATTCTGGCGGTCGTTGCGGGTTCGATCAAAGCGGCGGGGATGGGCGCGTCGCTTTCCTTGCTGAGCGTCGTCTCAATCACGGCGAAAGCGATTGTCTTTCTGATTGGAGCATTTACCGTCGGTCACTTTGTCGTGCCGCGCCTATTCCACCGTGCTGGCCAACTGGAAAGTCGCGGCGTGCTGCTGGCGCTGGCGATCGCCTTCTGCTTTCTGCTGGCGTGGGTGGCGTCGCTGGTGGGATTGGCGCCCATTGTCGGCGGCTTCGCTGCCGGACTGGTGCTTGACGAAGCGCATTTCGAATCGTTTCACGATCGGGGCGAGCACCGGCTGGAAGAATTGTTGCGGCCTGTGGGAGCGATCCTCGTCCCCATCTTCTTTGTGTTGATGGGCCTCCGAGTGGATCTGCGCGTATTTGCCAAGCCGGAACTGTTGGGCTTTGCGGCGGCGCTGACGTTCGTGGCGATTGTCGGGAAACAGGTCTGCTCGTTAGCCGTGGCGGAGCGGAATATCAACCGCCTGGCAATCGGCCTTGGAATGATTCCGCGCGGCGAGGTCGGATTGATTTTTGCCGGCATCGGCGCGGCATTGATGCTTCCAAATGCACAGGGCGTCAACGAGCCAGTCATTGGTGCGGCGACCTTCGGCGCGGTGGTGATCATGGTCATCGTCACAACGCTCGTCACTCCGCCCGCGCTCAAATGGGCGTTGGCGCGCACACCGCCGAATGAATCAGGCTCCGACAAAGCCCCCCAGCGTTAGACACCGATCAAGCGAAATCGGAACGGATTCTTCTTGAAGGTGGGTCAGATTACCTTTCGGGTGAGAACTTCACCGCCGGAATTAAGGAGCAAAGTCGGGCGGCGTTACTCTGCTCGTTTACAACCCGCAAAGACGGTCGGCGATTGTTTCAAAGTTCCGCGACAAGATTGGTGCACGTTGCAGTTGAACCGCCAGTACTGCGCAAGTGTGATTGTTCGATCTCCGCTTTGACATCGGCAATCGTCTCACTTGGCTGCGGCAGGGAGCCCGCTGTCCCGACAGCGCGAGCCGGATAAGAAGCGTATCCCAACATTGGCAGCCCGCCCAAGTAATAAGGAAACTTATAGTAGTCAGCGAAAAGCGTCTCATACTGGCGCGAGACGGGCTTATCGGTGTCCCAACCGGGGCTGTCCTTGACCTGCTCTTTGGTGATCGAGGTCATGAACCGCTTCAGATCCGGCGCGACGGTCGGAATCGAAACCGGCGAGAT
>JBDTUW010000257.1:0-6256 GCA_040007555.1 Acidobacteriota bacterium
GGAAGACGGGCGGGGACAAGCCCCGCCCCGATGTTGACTCGACGCCGGGCGGGGACAAGCCCCGCCCCTACACTGCCTTCTTCAGGCCGTCGCGCCAGGCGATGGCTTCGAGTTCGACACGGACTGCTTCTTCGACGGGGATCACGGGTCGCGCCTCGAAGACAAAAGCGGGCAGCGTCGAGCAGAACTTGTGAACGGCCAAAGGATCGTCGCAGTCCAGTAGCATGTGCCCACCCCACTCGCCCACTCGCACTACGAACAACTCGATCTTGAATCCGGCGGGCGCCTTCCATTGACCGAACACCTCAAGTATCCGCTTCTGGGCATTCTCGTACTCCAAAGCCGAACCTTGGGGGCGTTCGAACCAACTGATCATGTACTTCATCGTCATCCTCCTGGTTGTGTTTGATCCTCGTAAAATGAGCCGTCAAGTCTGAAAGATAGCGCAATTTGACCGACCTGATCTACCCATCGCGAGACGCCCGTGTTTCACGACGCGGAGGTGTGCCATCTCAATGGCCAGGGGCGTAAGCAAGGGATTCAACTCAGAGGAGCTGAGAAACAAGAGACACAGAGATGGATCCGCCCTTCGGCGCCTCGGCGTTAACTTCCCGTGTCTTTCGCTACGGGCTACTGCGCGTCACGAAGGCGGTCTGACTACAACCGGGACGACGACATGCGACGGATACTCCGCCGAACGGTAGATGCGGTGAGTCGCCTGCCGGAAATCACTTTCCTTCGCCTCGAAAATGTTAGGGACGAACGTCTGCGGATTCCGATCGATGATCGGGAACCACGTGCTCTGGACTTGCACCATCAGCCGGTGGCCCTTGAGGAACGTGTAGTTCTGAGTGTGCAGGCTGAATGCGTACTCCAGGACTCGGTTGGGGGTGATCGCCTCGGGCTTCTCGAAGCTTCGTCGGTACCGCCCTCTGAAGACTTCGTTGGATACCATTAGCTGGTAGCCGGCCAGGTCCCAGTTCTGCGGGTAGCGTTCGGGATAAACGTCAATCAGCTTCACGATCCAGTCGGCGTCGCTCCCGGACGTCGCCGCGAACAGATGGGCAACCACTTCACCGGCGATGGTGAGACTTGTGTCGAGTGGAGGGGTTTCCCAGCTCAGTACGTCCGCACGGTCATCGACGAATCTTTGATCCTCGACGAGCCAGGTCCGCCACTTTGATCCACCAGGGAAGTAGGTTGCCTGGATCGGACGCTGCCGGTACGGAACTGGAAACGCCGGGTCCGACAAGTAACTGTCAGAGTCTTTGTCATCACCGCCGACCGCCCGGCTAAATGACAGAGTTTTGTTTGGTCCGAGGTACGCACGCTGCTCCTCGGTATTCGACACTGGTGGCCACGCGTCCCAACGCTGCCAGCGGTTTGAGCCCGCTTCGAACGTCAAGGCCTCCGGCAAATCGAGCCGGCCCTTATCCTTCAGAAAGTAGGCAAACCAGGGTGCCTGGATTTGATCCCGAAAATACTTAGCCGTGGAACTGTCGAATGAAATTGGCCCCAGACGCTCACCGGTACCACCGGCCCACCCGCCGTGATTCCACGGGCCCACCACGAGAAAGTTGCGGTGTGAGCTATCGTGTTCTTCGAGCGCCTTGTAGATGCGGATCGGGCCGTAGAAATCCTCCTGGTCCCACCAGCCCGCGACATTGAGCGTGGGCACCTTCACGGACCGGATGTGTGGAATCATCGTTTGACGCTTCCAGAACTCGTCGTAGTCGGGGTGTGCAATGTAGTCATTCCACGTCGGGATCTTCCCGTGCAGGTGCAGCGCGTTGACGTTCGCGAGAGGACCGAGCGCCAGATACCAGTCGAAGGTGTCATAACGATCGAACGCGAATTGCTGCACGTCTTTGCCGCTTTCCATCATTGCGGCGTACTCGAACCCATAGCTGAGGCGAAATGCTCCGTTGTGGTGAAAGTCGTCGCCGAGCCACATGTCTGCTGGCGAAGCCTGCGGCGAAATCGCCTTCAGTGCGGGATGGGGCTCGAGCGCTCCCATGATCGTCGTCCAGCCATCGTAGGAGACGCCGAGCATACCGACACGCCCGTTGTTCCGAGGAACGTTCTTTACCAGCCATTCGATGGTGTCGTATGTGTCGGTTCCCTCATCGAGCGCGGTGGTGTCCCCGGGAGCGCGCGCAGGTCTCTGCATCACGAACGCCCCTTCTGAGCCGTATTTTCCGCGAATGTCCTGGAAGACGAAGATGTAGCCCTCGTCTGCGAGGGCCTGAAGATACGTGACAAAGTTTCCGGCGGCGCCATCCACACCATATGGCGTCCGCTTCATGATGAATGGAAGCGACTCGGTTTGTTTCTTTGGAGTGAATATCTTCGTGTGCAGACGCACGCCGTCTCTCATGCGGATCATCACGTCGCTGACAAGGAAGCGATCAGCCGTCTGGCTGTCCTGAGCACGTGCTGGTGCCGAGCCGAGCGCGAGCAGCACAACAAGAAGCGCAATACACCAAAAGACATGATCTCGTGTTCTCATCAACGGTTCCCCTTATCATCGCCAGTGTGTAGGGCGGCAAGCCTTGCCGCGGCGGGTCAAGCCTGCGGCAAGCAGCTGCCTTACTTCCTAAGCGAGCCTCTGGCGCTCTTCTATGGCTAGCGTGGGTTCTTCTTCTTCCACTCCTCGAAAACTTTTTCAAGTTCCGGTGACAGCGTCGGATAGGTGTCGCGAGTACGATACTTGCCGGTGTGCATGATTTCGCGCTTGAAAGTCTCCGACAGGACAGTATTCTCTGCGCCCTTGATGACGTCATCAGCGATTTGCGGAGGGAAGAACAAAACACCTTCCTCGTCCCCTACGACAACATCCCCCGGGAGCACTGTGACACTTCCAATCCTCACCGGACCATTCCAATCGACCCCGACTTGATCGGCCATCGCCGAGGCATGCGCACCAACGTAATAAGTCGGAAAATCCTTCATCGGTAGAAACTCGTTGAGATCGCGAATTCCTCCGTCTACCACGACACCTCGCATTCCGCGCAGTTTCATGGCTAGTCCGGTCACATCCCCCATAAACGTTGCCCGGTCGACGGCGCCTCCGAGCTCGACGATTGCAATGTCACCGGCCTTCGCGTCCTCACCCGCACGCACGTTCCACTGATAGTCCCAATCACCTTCCTTCGCTAACTGACGAACCCCTTCGTCGAGATCGGGGCGCACCGGCAGATAGCGCATTGTCAGCGCGCGGCCCACGAGTTTGACGCCCGGCTGCGTCAGCTTGAAATGATTCGCAAAGCAATATCGATAGCCTTTGTTTTGAACTGCTAACCACAAGGCCTCAATCGGCAACCCTTTGATCTTCTCGAGCTGCGCATCAGTCGCTCTCGTCCGTGCAGGGCCAAGCACATCCATGACGGGCGTCCACGTGTTGCGTTGCGAGCGCAGGTCCTTTGGTACTCCGACCTGCACGAGCAGAATCAGAACGAAGACAAACCATCGAGTCATCTAATCCCTCCTGAAATCTGGAAAGCCGCGACGACGCACTCCAAACCTGGCGCCGGTCAATCTTCAATGCAAACTGCAAAAGTCCGTTGCCATTGATCGTAGACGTGATTCGTCCCTGCCGTCGGCACGCCGATCTTGGCATTCGAAAGCCGAAACGGCGGAGTATTGAATGGATTGTAGATCACTTCTCTAATCGCAACCACCCGAAGGCTTCTGGTGTGTGATAGCTGGGATTGTTGGTCGGCTGCCAGGCGATCCCCTTGCGCTGCGGGGGCGGCCCTTGCAAACGGTAAAAGTTGACACGCATTTCCAGGCCCGCCTGTGGCGCGCGCGTATCAATCCTGCCTATCGGGATGCGCATCTCGCCATACCAGACTTTCTCTCTCTCATTCAAACGCGCCTTGACCGTGAAGCCGGAGTTCCATTGCCAGTCGTGGTTGGCCGGCGTGGGGTTGCGGTCAATGAAGAGGTCTACCCATTCGCCCTGCGGCGAGACCTGGAATTCGGTGTAGCGTTTGATGTCTTTGAAGTCCGTTCCGATGAAAGCTTCTGCTACATCCCAGTCCCAGAGCTTATTGGTTTCGCTTGTGGTCGTCGGATTGGGCCTGAGGTGGAGTTGCTCGTAGGGGCAGATAAAGAGGAAGTAGAGACTCTGCCCGGTCCATCGTGAGCGGATCTCGGTGCGGTGGCCGGGTGTCACGTCACCCAGGGGACCACGGTCGGCGAAGACGCCTTTGACATTCTCCCATTGTTTTGACTGTGGGTCGGCAGTGAGGGCGAAATCGGAGGTGGCGTAGATGCTCTTGATCGTTTTCGCCTCGTCACCCACACTCTTCCCAGCATTCACAGCGATTGAGCAGAGGACGAACGACAACGCCAGAAGCAGGAACTGAACCTTGTTCATAAGCTTTTCCTTCAGGGTTGAGAGGTTGAAACGCTGTCGCATCATGCCTGTCGCTCGCCGCGTTGTCACGATTGGTTTGTGGTGGATGTTAGCTGCACCCACCACTATCGCGTTGCGACGAGACACGCCACGCGAACTGATCCGTTACAAAGACAGCCGTGTCTCTATGGCTTGCGCTTATCAAATCGTCGCCTACGGCAACGATCTGCAGCAGCTGCGAATCGTCGTCGAAAGAGCCTTCGACGAGATTGACCGCATTGACCGGCTGATGAGCCATTACAAACCGGACAGCCCGCTCTCGCGATTGAACCGGCAGGCGGCGCAAGGGCCGATGAAGATCGAGCCAGAGCTGTTTGATTTCATCGCCGAGTGCTTGCGCTACAGCAGCGTGTCGAATGGAGCTTTTGACATCACGGTCGGGTCCCTGATGAAGGCCTGGGGCTTCTTTCGCGGCGAGGGGCGGATGCCGAGCGACCAGGAGTTGTCAGTGGCGCGACGCACTGTCGGCTATCAGCACGTGATCCTGAACGCGGAAGAGCAAACGATCTACTTCGACCAACCGGGCGTCGAGCTTGATCTGGGCGGCATCGCCAAAGGATACGCGGTTGACCGTGCTGTCGGCGTGCTCAGACTGGGGAACATTTCTCGAGCGTTGGTCAGCGCTGGCGGCAGCACCATCTACGGTCTTGGTTCGCCTCCGCGCGAGGCCGGGTGGACAGTTAAAATTCAAGACCCCGTTGCGCCGGATAAGACCGCTCTGACGGTGCGGCTCAAAGATCAGGCGCTATCGGTGTCAGGCAGCTACGAAAAGTTCTTTGAGCTGGGTGGGCATCGCTACTCGCACATCATGGACCCGCGAACTGGGCGGCCGGTCGAGGGCACGCTGGGTGTGGCGGTCATCACTGACAACGGCACGGCAGGCGATGCGCTGGACAATGTGTTCTATGTACAAGGAGCCGTGTGGAGCAGGAAGTCTTTGGCTGCTTTCCCGGTCAGCGCGGTCATCTTCTTTCTATCTGAAACCGGCAGGAAATGGCGGATGGAGACATTGCAACGGACGTCACTTCACCGCCGGTAATTCGATCCATGCATAAACGCCCAGTTTCGGAATCGTGAACTCCGTCGCGCCATCAGCGACAACGAAATCCTCAAGTGCGCCCTGCTCAATTCCGAATGCCCTCAGCTCATCCTTCGCATAGCTACCGCGCATCCGCACGCGCATGCTGTCTACCTCGGTGCCACTATAGTTCAGCAGCTGCAACTGCACGCGCGCGACGTCGCCTGTCAGACGGCTAATCACGACTTCAGTTCCGTAGATGCGTAAGCTGCGGTTCTCATCACCAAGTTGGCGGCGGACTTTGAGTGCAAAGGTGTTCGGATCGGACGCCTCGGCCCTTGAGTAGTCCTTGCCGCCCAGCCTGATGTTTACGCGTAATTGCGGTGCGGGCGCAGAGACGAGTCTGAAGAGCAGGTTGCGGCGCGTCAGCAGGTTCATCACTTCGCCCGTTACCGCCGAGCCGTCATCAATCACACCGATGTCGGCTATAGGCGGCAAAATTGCTGGAGGCAAAGCGCGCAGGAACACCAGCATCGTGCCGGCGGCTGCCAAATCGGCTGGGTCAATCTTCAGGATCGCGTCTGCGTGGTAGGCAAAGGCTTCGGCGATGGCGAGCGTGGCCTTGCCCGCCCCTTTTTCAGCAAGGTCGTAGTAGAACTTTCCCGCGGGCCGGCGCACCAAACGCCAGCCGTTTGAGTCAATCCATGGGCGGCGCGTCGCCGAAGCGACATCGGCTCGTCCGGCGACGCGCGGCACCAGCAGTTTTTCCCGCCTTCCGAGATCGGACTGATTGAGTGCGAGGACGTCAAATCCCGCTT
>JBDTUW010000258.1:0-6250 GCA_040007555.1 Acidobacteriota bacterium
CCCGGCAATTGTCGCGATTCCCCCCGCGGCGATCGTGACACCTGCTCTCGTGACTGGCGCGCCAGTTGTATTAATGAATCGGACCCGGCCCCGCTGATTTGCTGCCTGATCGAGAACATAGAGTCCGCTCGCTTCGCCATCAATCCCCGCCAGAGGCACCTCGCCACCAAGAACTGGCAGCAACAGCGTCGAGGCCGCCGCGGAACCTCCGTCACCACAGTTCGTTCCCTGGTACGTGCACGTCTCGCGCAACTGCCCGGCCATCGTGACCAGCCCCGGGCTGATGCGAACGATTTCCTGATCGTTCCCGTTTGCGGAATAAGCTGAGGTTCCAATTACGGTTAGCCCGATTGGATAGGAAGATTCACCTCCTCGACCCTGAGTCAATTGACGAAGCAGCGTGGTTACCCCGTTGGACGCAACCCTAATGATCCGTGAATGCCCCGAATCGGAAATGAGTATCTGCCCCGTGCTGTCGACATCGACGGCGCGCGGATCAAGAAGCGGGACGGCCGTACCCACGCCGCCCTCGAAGACCGCATCTGTTCTCGTTGCTTCCCCATTGCCCGCCACAACCTCGGCCGTTCCGTCCTGATGAATCTTGTAGACCTTCGCGACTCCCGGAGTCGCATCGGCGACAATCAAGTCGTTTGTCGTCGGATGATAGGCAAGGCCGAAGAGGAGATCACCCAAAACTGGCACCTCCATATTCAGAGGCTTGGCGAACGTCCGAATCTTGCCCGGATCGAGCGGCGTTCCTCGAACCGAAACCGGAGCCGCGCTGACATTCATGACCCGGATACGCGCACCTGTCTGATCAGTAAAGTACAACAGATCGCCAGTAGGATTGGTCGCAAGGCCGGTCACAGATCCGATATCCTGCGCGACCCCGAACAAATCCTCGCCAGTTGGCGTCCCTCCACCCGCAACTGTTCTGACGGTGCCGGGAGCGATCGAACGAGTCGCGATTGTGACGGCGGCACTACCGGTATTCAGAAAGACGATGCGCGTTCTTCCGCCCGCGTCGTTCGAGTGCGGGGCATCAACGATGTAGATACCTCGGCCGGCAGGATCACGAGTGACTGCAAGCAGCCTGGCGAATGACACATCGAGCGCCGCATCGCCCTCACCGCCACCACCGACCACCGTTGAGATATTTGCCGTCGCGCCTGGAGCGAGGGATTCGACCGTCAAACGCCAGGTGTAGATTCCACCAGTAGTGTAAGCGTGAGTGGGATTCTGCTGGACCGATCCGGTGCTATCCCCGAAGTCCCATTGGAACGTCGGATCGCCAACACATCCGGCCGGCGTCGCAGTTGCGGTAAAGGCAGTCTGCTGAGCGATCTGGCCGGTCGCAGGCGCACTGGCTGTGCAATTAACAGTGCAGGCACCCTGCAACGGTCGGGCTGCGACGGCCGGAAGGAAAGAGCTCCAAAACGAGCGCGAGTTGGCGCTCTGTAACGCATTAGAGAATGGATAGGCAAGCCCAAGTCCGACCAGGCACACAGTCAGACAGGAAAGCAGGGTGTGGCGAAAGCCAAATCGATTCGAGAAAAGCATCCGAGGTAAGAACGGCCGTTTTACGGGCATGATTTCTAAGACTCCCACTGGTCAGCTGATAACGCCGCGCTATGTTCGCAGTCCCCGGGCTGAAAGGCAATCGAGCCCAATCCCGCTTCGTGCGGAGCAAATCATTCTTCTTCTTCATCGATGTGTGTATGTGTCTTGTACCGTCAGTAAAGATCAACTGGAAGCAATTCACAAAAGATGTCGAAGATTGCTGCTTCTGTCAACAAAATTCCAAAGAGGGGCAGCGGGCGTTAAGGGGATCCGTCTGCCGGGGCGGGCCACCACCGGCAGACGATCGAGTTTGCTTTCTACTGGAAATTAATTGTCACCGTATTGGCAACTTTTCCATCCACCGTCAGAACCAGATTGACGGCGCCTCGTCCAATGAATGATCTCGGAATCGGCCCCAGATTGAGCTGATCGAGTCCGACAAAACCTGGAGCAAGGCCAGCGTAGGTTACCGTTAAAGGCGTTCCTCCAAGTGACGCCGTCACGCCCGCGAGCGATGTCCGCCCCCGGAAGCCTGTGCCGAAGAAGACGAGGAACATGGTCTCAGCCTGCGGGCCAAAGACAATCGGTACTGCGACAAATTGACCACTAAGAGCATCGAACCGAACGGTGCTCGCAGTGATCTGTCCCGCACCCGGCTGGCTACGTACCGTCTGTGCAGCTGCGGGCCCCTGCCCGTCGGCGTTCGCGGCAAAGATCCCCGGTGCGACGGCCACTACCTGTACTTGCCCTATCGAAATCGCAAGCTCACCGGAGGTAATCGTCACGGTCGCCGTACCAAAAGAGGTTCCGGCCGGTATTTCGTAGTTCACTTGTTCAGGTGAGACTGCGAACAGACCGGCATTCCGAGTGACGCCAAGCGAGTCCTTCACCTGGACCGTTGTCCCGAGAAGTGACGTCGGCAGTGGAATCGTTCCAGCACTAGCTGTTCCCGTCGCAAGTTCCTCACCAAAGGCGGCGACAACAGACTGCGGTGCGACACTCCCTGCTACAAAACTCGCCGCGTTTGTGTTTGCAAGAGGCCGGGCGATGGTAAATCGCAGGGCCAATGAAAGCCCACCACCAGGCTGCGGCGTGAAGACGCGAACACTGGACGAACCCGGGAAGCTGAGATCGCTTGCCGGAATCACCGCACGAATCTCGGTTGGACTGATGAACGTTGTCTCACGCGCTGAGCCGTTCCATTGAATAACGGAGTTGGGCGCGAACCGGCTGCCGATCGCCGTCAGCACAAACTGGCCTCCGCCAACGTTGGCGTAAACAGGACTCAATTGCGTCAGGACCGGAGCTTCGCTGGGCAGACTGATGAAGAATGAGACGCCGTTCGAGGCGCCACCTCCAGGTGCCGGCGTGAAGACCGTGATTGTTGCCGTTCCAACGGCGGCAACATCGGCCGCCGATATCTGGGCGTTCAACTGCGTGGCGTTGATAAACTGGGTCGGACGATCCGCCCCATTGAACCTGACCACCGAATTCTCAACGAAGTTGACTCCCAGCACCTGCAGTGTGAATGCCGGACTCCCAAAGAGAACCGAAGTGGGATTGAGCGTGGTGATCGCCGGCACTGGATTGATGATCGCAAAACTCAGAGCCGAAGATGTCCCACCGCCTGGCAGTGGATTGAAGACTGTGACGCTGGCTGTGCCCGGGAAGACGATATCGCTCGCCGGGATTTGCGCGGTCAGCGTTGTCGCGTTGACAAAGGCAGTTGGCCGCGCCGCGCCATTCCATTGCACGACTGAACCCGCGAAGAAGTTGGTCCCCGTCACGGTTAAGACGAACTGAGGACCTCGCGCCGCCGTCGTCGCGGGATTTATCTGGCTCAGCGTTGGAACCGGATTGGGGTTAGCAACGGAGAAACTGACAGCATTCGACAATCCGCCGCCGGGCGCGGGATTGAATACGGTCACAGTTGCCGTCGTCAGGGCTGCGATATCCGCTGCCGAGATCTGCGCTGTTAGTTGCGTTGGGCTAACGAAGGAAGTGGTCCGCGGACTTCCATTCCAGTTTACCTGCGACGTTGCGACGAAGCCGGTGCCGCTCACCGTCAACACGAACGCCTGCCCACCAACCAGAGCCGCCGGAGGGTTCAGGCTCCCAATCACCGGCACCGGATTCGGGCCAACGATCGTAAACGTCAAAGCGCTCGACGTCCCGCCGCCTGGACCCGGATTAGTGACGGTAATTGCCGAGGTGCCTCCATTGAGCACATCGTTGGCGCTGATCTGCGCCGTCACCGTATTGCCGTTGACGAATGAGGTCGCGCGAGCGCTCCCATTCCAATTGACAACCGCGCCGGTCACGAAGCCCGTGCCGTTGACCGTCAGGACGAAGGCACCGCTGCCGCTCGCCACTTGAGAAGGGTTGAGCGAGCTGAGCGTTGGGACCGGGTTACCCGGGTTGATCGTAAATATCAGCTCATTTGAAATGCCGCCGCCCGGCGCGGGATTGGCCGCAGTCACGGACGCGCTTCCCTGCGCTGCGACATCAGAGGCCGGTATCTGCCCTGTCAGTGTCGTCGAATTGACGAAAGTTGTCGGACGGTCTGCACCGTTCCACTTGATGACAACGCCGTTGACGAAACCCGATCCCGTGACGCTGAGAACGAACGCCGGACTACCAGCCGCAATCGAACTGGGATTGAGACTGGCAAGTGTCGGCACCGGGTTGGGACCGCTGACCGTGAAGGTAGCCGGATTCGACGTCCCGCCGTTAACACCAGGCGTGACGACGGTGACCGTCACCGTGGCACCCTGCGCAATGTCCGCAGCTGTGATAATTGCAGTCAGCTGGCCCGAATTGTCGAAGGTGGTGGTCCGTTGCGACCCGTTCCGGAATACCTTCGAGCTGGACGTAAAGTTGGACCCCAAGACCTTGAGCGCGAATTGCGCTCCGCCCGCCGTGGCTGAGTTGGGAATAAGACTCGAAATCACCGGCAGCGATGTCGCCGAACCGATCGTGAAAACGACTATGTTTGAAGTGCCGCCACCCGGCGCGCCGTTGAACACGGTCACATTTGCCGAACCCTGCAGGGCAATGTCACTCTCACTGATGGCCGCGTTGATCTGAGTGCTGGAGACAAAGGTCGTGCCCCGGTTCGTGCCGTTCCACTGCACGACGGAGGTCGGAGTGAAGTTCGAACCATTGACCACTAACTGGAATGCCGCGCTGCCGGCGATGGTACTCGGTGGTACCAACGACGTGATCGCCGGCACCGGATTATTGATCGTGAAGGTCACGGAGCCGGACGTCCCGCCGCCTGGCGCCGGGTTAGTGACCACAATATTCGCCGTCCCCGCCGTCGCAATGTCGGCAGCCGGAATGGTTGCGCTCAATTGACCCGCATTTACAAAGGTGGTCGTCCGCGGATTGCCATTCCAGAAGACCACTGCCCCATTGACAAAGCTCGAACCGTTGACCTGCAGCGCAAACTGCGCACCGCCGGCCGTTGTCGAGCTTGGCAAGAGGCTGGTCACGACAGGTGCCGGGTTCTGAGCCGCAGTAATCGTGAACGTGACTGCATTCGACGTCCCGCCGCCGGGCGCCGGCGTCAGCACCGTTACCTGAGCAGTTCCCTGCGTCAGCACATCGCTGGCCGGGATTGCCGCGGTCAATACGGTTGAGCTGCCGAAGGTCGTGGTGCGCGCGACGCCATTCCACTGAACAACTGAGTTCTGCAGGAAGTTGCCGCCATTCACCTGAAGGGTGAATGCTGCACTGCCCGCAGCCGTTGAGTTCGGCGAGATGCTGGTCACAGTCGGGATTGGGTTGGTTGCCGTGATGTTGAACGTCACCCCATTGGAGAGACCTCCACCGGGGGCGGGATTGAAGACGGTGACCGTCGCCGCACCCTGACTGGCTACATCCGCCAACGTGATCTGAGCAGTCAACTGAGTCGCGCTGACAAAGGAAGTAACCCGATCGCCGCCATTCCAACGCACGACTGAAGAGCCAAGGAAATTCGTGCCGTTGACGGTCAGTGCAAAAGCTGGACTACCCGCCGCAACCGAAGTCGGACTGAGCGTCGTCACCGTCGGCACCGGATTGTTGCCCTGAGTGAACGTTACTGTTGCCGGAGTGAACGTTGCCGGCAAGACATTAGCCGTCACCCCTAAGACCTCATTCGCAGCCGGGCTTCCTGGGAACGTTACGTTCGATGAAGGCGCAACCCCCGCGAGGACCGCATTGAAAGTCACGGTCAGTAGTTGGCGAGTACCCGCGGTAAAGGTCGTTCCCGGGCTCTGCGCAACTGTCACAATCAGTGCGCCGCTACCAACCTGTGCTGCGTTGATATTGACGGCCGCACCAGCGGTCCCGCTACCGGCCGCTGATGAAACATACGTCATCTGCGTTGGGTCAAAACCGACTGTGAACCCAACCGCATTCTCAAGACCGGTCGAAACCAGGTCGAAGGTAACCACTCCATTCTGCCCGCGTTGAATCGACGTCGGGTTGACGCGGACGAGGCTGGTTGGCGCCGTCGTCACCGAGAAGTTGACGCTGTTCGATGTCCCACCACCGGGCGCACCATTGAAGACAGTGACCGCCGGTGTCGATGCCGCCGCAATGTCCGCTGCACCGATCTGTGCGGTCAATTGAGTTGCATTGACGAATGCCGTTGTTCGGTTGCCTCCATTCCAGCGCACCGTGGAGCTGGGAATGAAGTTCGTTC
>JBDTUW010000259.1:0-6236 GCA_040007555.1 Acidobacteriota bacterium
CAAGAGGAATTGCGGTAGACATCGATCCAATGCCATCCGCCGCACCAAACCCGTGACGCCAACATAACTCGTCAGGACTGCGCCCGACAGAACCAACGCAGCGTCGACGCTGACAAGCAATTGCAGCCAGCGACCGGCAGAAAGCAGCCCCATCTCCGCCAGCAAGTCCTGCTTGTGCGCAGTGATCTGGCCGAGTGGTAATAATCCCATCGCAAGCACGCTGATCAGCGGATTGAAGACCGCCACCGCAATCCACATGTTGCGCAGCGTCTTCGGGAAGACGCCTTCTTCCTGCTCCTCGATAAAATTGGATGAGCTTTCAAATCCGCTGATGCCAAGCATTGCGGCGGAAAAACCGAAGAACACGGCCTTCCAGATACCGTCCGGCGCGGGAATCTGCCAGTTGGTCACCAGGACGGAGGTGTCTTCGAGCACCGCCACGCCCGCGATGAGTGACAGTAGAACGAGCGTCGCGATATGAAATGCAAAGAGGACCAGCGCGACCGACGATGATTCGCTGATGCCGATCACGGTCAGAAAGGCGAAGATACCAAGAAGCACAATCGTCGCGATGAAGGTGTCAAGCCCCTCCCAGATGTTATGCCCGTAATGCATCGCCTCGTTCGCACTGATAACGGCCGTGGCGAGGTAGGAAAGCAGCGTCAGACACGCCGCCACCGAGGCCTTGGCCTTGGTAGTCGTATTGAGCAACGCATTGTATGCACCACCATTGAGAGGGAGCGCCGTGCCGACTTCGGCGTAGACTTTGCGGAAGAGATATAGGACGCCGGCTACCGCGGCGAGCGCGACTGGGGCATACGGCCCTGCGTACAGGGCGCTGAGCGCAGCGACGTACAGGCAGCTCGACGTGATGTCGTTGCCGCAGATCGCGGTCGCCCGCCATTCGCCCAGCTTGTGCACCAGCCCGGAATCGAGATGCGTAATCTTGATCGGTTCCGGCTCGGACATGTCGAGCCGTTGGGCGGTGCGCAGACCTGGAGAATTCGAGAGCTTCTTTGGGTTGCGCGCTTCGCTCGATGTGGATTCACTCATGCGGTCAGTTCTTATCGCCCTTATTTCTGTTGTAATGGACGTGGCTCACTTATGAAGATCCGCCACGATCAGGATGATGCGAAATAACAACCCAGATTGTTCCTCGGATCAAAACGCTCTCACGCTTCGCCCGCCAACGCCATCGAGTCCGCCATCTTTCGACCTCGTCTCACCTGGTCCAATATATCCCCGATACGCGTGTGGGGAAGATCGGGTTGTTGAGTGCCAGTGCCAGGCTGACCGCAGGTAGAGCCCCGAGTACACTCAGGTGCTCTCCGGGACGAGAGGGCGGGCGCCACCCCGCTCGACGACTTCGAGGTCTTTAGTCGGATCGCACGTCAGGTCGGCTTGGAGGAACGCCGCCGTTTCGGGCATCGCGATCCGAACATCGGCCAGTTCCTGCACCTGGATACGAAGGCGATCCGCCCGACAGTCCAGTAAGTGGCCTCCGCCAGTGCGATCGTCAGTCACGAAGTGGAGGTGCCAGCCCGCAATGTTGATCGTTCGTGCATAGGACGGAGTCCAGAACCCGGCGAGCGCGCCGGAGACATCGGAAAACTCGAATTCTGCCTGACGAGAGGTCGCGTCCAATAACGACACGCCGCTAGCCGTCTTGCATGCGGCACGTGTTTTGAGATGTGCGAACCGCCCCTCAATCCGCATGGCATGGAACAGGTTTTCTGTTCGCCGCACGTGATCAAGATGTGCGAACAGGTCAGCCAAGCCGTTCACGCCCTCAATCGTGAACTCATGTGCTGCCCGAAACGCGGTGACCACGGCAAACGGCACCTGGGCATCGTCGCCAGGCTCGCTAACTTTGCCACTACTCTGAACCTGGTAGAAGTGGCCGTCGAGCGCCAACATCTCACCGTCCAGGCCGGCAAACGTGCCAAGGCCGAAGTCACCGTGTTGCTTCAGTTCGCCGATGGTCACGACGCCATCGTAGATTCCTTGTGTCAGTGCGGTGGACGTCGAAACCTGGAACAAGGTCGAATGGTCTATCTCCAGCGCGTCGGCGAGCGCGGACATGACGATGTGTGCTAACGGTTCGCCAGTGCGTGTGCTCCGCGCCGCCAGTGCTTGCATCAGTGATTCGGATATGTCACAGGTCAACGTTGGCATGACGATCGCTCAAATCAGACAATGTGGACGAAGTTCACTTCAGCCGCACCACGTTCTCCATTCCGAGCGAGGAGGAGGTGAAACCAGCCGTCGCCGGGAGTGGAGAGTACCTTGTCGGTGAGACTGAAGCCAGGAGTTTGCTCGTCCGTGGCTGATCACAGCGCGAGCGGGAACGGGGACTGGGCCAAAAAAAAGAAAACGGACCCCAGCAATTCTCATTACTGGGGTCCCAACGATTCTCGTCGCGTATGATGTGAGAATCAGAATTCGAGTCTGAGCTTGAACTGGAACACGCGGGGCAGGTTGGCTTGAGCGCCCACCTTGCCAAAGCTGGCACTGGTAATGTTCGTGTTAATACTTCCGAATCGAACATTATTGAAGACGTTGAAGGCATCGGCCCCGAATGCGAACTTCAGATTCTCGCGGATCTGGAAGTTCCTGGAGACACTTAAGTCCTGATTGAAGAAGTGCGGATTGCGAAGCCCATAGGCACCCGTCGACGGAGTGTTTCCGTAGGTAAAGGAGGCGGGTGACACGAAGGCATTGACATCGATGAACGGAGTGGCGCTTGCGACGGCCCCAAGTACGTTGCCGTTCCCCCAGTCACCGTTGATCCGCACGGGCCCGCTGAAGGTTGGATTGAAGTTCGCCCAGCAGGTGCCCGCCTGAGGCACATTGCAGGCAGCGGTGAATGGCCCGAGCGGCGCGCCTGAGGAGAACCGCGTGATTCCCGACATCTGCCAGCCACTGATCAGCCAGCGCACCGCGTTGTTGTCGGGATCCATCATGCGGCCCTTCCCGAACGGCAGTTCGTAGGAGTAAAAGGCATTGACAATGTGGGGTTGATCGGTGGTGGACAGGTTCTTCTCCTGTCTGTAAGCACTGCGAGTTCCATTAATGGTGCCAAGCGCCTTGCTGAACGTATAGTTAAAATTAAAGGTCAGCCCTTTCGAAAGGCGCTGTTGGATGGATAACTGCAGCGCGTTGTAGTTAGATTGACCGACGTCGCCGTAAACATCGCTCACGCCATTGTACTGTGGGAACGGGCGCAGCATCTGAGCGATGGTTCCCACGAAGGTGGCGAACGGCAGCTTGACACCCGGGATGATCGCCTGAGCCGCTGTCACGTTGGCAGGAGTTGCGGTTGAGTTGAGCAGATTCCCGAGTGCCAGATATCTTGGCTCCAACTGATTTGAGTAGATGCCCCGTCCGCCACCACGAAGCTGTTTTCCGTTGCTTCCGACGTAGGCTGCGGTCACCACCGTTGACTGTGTTAGTGAGCGCTGAATCGACAGGTTCCAGTTCTGATAGCGTGGCGGTTGGCTAAAGGGATCGCCAAAGGTTACGGTTCCGCCAGACCCCGTCCCGTTAAACCCAGTCTGATAAGTCTGATCATAGATTGGGCCTTAGGCATATGCTGGGATGCCGCTCTCCCAGAATAGTGCTGGCGTGAATGAGCCATTCGGACTGACAATCGGAGCGTTGGCGTTGATTCCCGTCAACCCTGTACCGATGCGCGCGCCGTCTCTGCCGCCGACCGCGCCACTCCGCGAGTACATGATGCCGTAGCCGCCGCGCAGCACCGTCTTATCATTGATCGCGAATGCAAATCCGATGCGTGGGCCGAAAGCCTTGTAGTAAGTATCGATGATCTGACTGCACTTACAGCTGATGGCATCCGGTGCGTAGTTGCCACCGAACCGCAGGGCTCCCGGGATTCCGCCCGCAGCTGGGTTGGGTGCGGTGAGATCCAGGAAGGTAAAGTGGTCGTCCCGTTCCGTGTAGGGCAGCATGATATCATGACGCAAACCCAGATTCAGGGTCAGGCGAGAATTCACTCTGAAGTCATCCGCTGCCCACCATGCAAAGCTCCTGAAGTCTGCATAGGTAACAACCACCGAGTCCTCATTGACCGTTGCTCCGTTCAGCGCGCCCAGCAGATAACTGGCATAGGCATTACCCGTGGCACTCAATAGTCCGCCAGTGGCATTGAATCCGGCTGTCTGCAAATTACTGAAGTTGGTCGTCAGCGTGCTGCCGGTATCGTTAGTGATGGTACGGTCGTAGGTGCGCTGGTATTGAAAACCGAATTTGAACGAATGCTTGTTTTTCACCCACAACAGGCTGTCCTGAATTGTGTAGTTGTAATTATTATCCTCAAAGTCCCTGGACCCGCTGCCGCGCCAGCCGGAAGGAGCGTTGGGCCCAGCAAAAGCCGCTTCAAGAAAGGCGTCGCTGGCGTCACCCGCAGGGAGCCCCTTGAGGCCCGACTTGGTGGACCACTTGTCCTGAGACGTGACGTTTGTGATGGGAATGTAGAGATGCTGGAAGCCGAAGCTGAATTGGTTCACCAGACTCGAATTGATTGTCCAACTGTGCCTCGCCTGCACGACGGTCGGGATTTCCTCAACCTTGCGCGTGTCCGTGTACGGCAGCAACAAGGCGGACTGCGGAGTGCCGGAGCTCACCTCTCTATACGCGCCGGGCTGGCTTCTCTTGCCGTGTGTATAAAGCCCCGAGAGACGTTGATTCGCCGTGAGGTTATAGTCAACCTTTGCGTTATAGCTATCGTTGTTGTACGCAACCGGCACCTGCCCCAGGAAATTGTTCGCGATGCCGGTTGTGGTCGGATTGGGCAGGAGCGACTGATACACCTTTGATATGGCGGAAATCCTGCTTAACGGAATGATATTGAGTCCAAGTGGATTGGCCGCGGTCGCTCGAGATGGATCGGCGAACTGGGTGCGGCTGAAGCCTCCGGGCACCGCTACGGTGGTCAATGGATCGTAGATTGCCACGGGCAATTCGCTGAAATCTCCCACCCGTTCCTTAAGCGTCGGGATCGATACAAATTGAGAGGGGCTGGTGACGCGGTAGCGCCACCCGTCGTAGGAGAAGAAGAAGAATGCCTTCTTTTTGATGATCGGGCCGCCGATGGTGAAACCGAATTCGTTCTGATGCTCGACTGGACGAATACTCGGGAAGAAGCCCCTCGCGTCCAGAACAGTGTTGCGAAGGTATTCGAACGCGGAGCCGTGAAACTCGCTCTTCCCGGATTTGATCGTGTAATTCTCCGAACCTTGTCCGTTGAACTCAACGCCCGTGCCGCTGGTTTCGACCTGGAACTGCTCGACGGCTTCGACTGACACCGACAGGCTGATTGTCCGACCCTCGCCCTGTTGTATCGGGTCTGTGATTGGAACTCCTTCGATAAAAACATCCTTCGAAAAACCCTGGGCCCCGTTGATGGTTCCCCAGCGGTTACCCTCAGAGACTCCCGGCAAAAGAAAGATGAAGGCGCCCGGATTTCTCGGCCCCTGGCCAATACCAGATCCAGCTACGGCTGTGCCCATCGCCAACGGCAGGTTGGTATACAACTCGTTGCGGATCGTCGTCCCGAGCCGGGCGTCGGACGTGTTCAGTTGTGAGGGAGCCTCCGCGACGGTGACGGTCTCGCTGACGTCGCCCACCCTGAGCGCCAAATTGACCGTGACGGTGCCAAGGGCGTCGACGATGACTCTCTCCTGAATCACAGTTCGAAAGCGTGAGGCTGAAACCACGACCTTGTACTCGCCAGGCGGCAAGGGCCTGATCACAAACAGACCCGCCTCGTTGGTCTTGCTCGTAGTTTCGACGCCCGTGGCGACGTTGGTTGCGATCACGGTGGCCCCCGGAAGGACCGAGCCACCGGAATCGGTAATCGTTCCCTGGAGGGATCCGCCACTGGTCTGTGCCCTCACATTGATTGATGCACCGAGCGTGCAGGCTAGAGCTACGATCAGAGCCAGCGCCCTCTTGACAGCCTTGACGTTCATTTGTTTCTCCTTTAGTTGAAAGGGTGGCCCTGACGGGCAAACCCGCGGCTCGGTGTAGCCTCGGTGGCTTGAAGGGTCTCCGCCTGACAGCGGTCGCCTTGACCAGTTAGCTGCTTGAGACGTGACGTTCGGCGAGATGCACGACACGAATGCGCACGCCGCCTTTCGCGACATCACGATCGACCTTCTTATTTGAAACCCCAATTTCGGGAAGCGCCCGTAGCGAGAGCTACCCCATCTGAACGC
>JBDTUW010000260.1:0-6230 GCA_040007555.1 Acidobacteriota bacterium
GACTCTGGTGAAAATCGATGATCGAACGGGGTCCTGATGATATTGCGGAGCCGGTCAGCTCCAGTCTGACATCCACTTCCTCGCGGTACACGACTCTGACGGCGATCTGTCTCGCCGTTGGCTCCGGCTTGGTGTACCTCTTTAGCAATCCCAAACCGAACGCACATTTCGACTACACCTTTCGGACGGCGGTGGCACTGCTGCACGGGAAACTGGGCCTCTCAGAGCAACCTCCCTCGTGGCTCAACGAGATGGTACCTCTGGGTGGCTGGTACTATTCGGTATTTCCGTTGGGCGCGGTTCTGAGCGTGCTTCCGGTAGCACTCTTGAAGGTCGTGCACGTTATCGATGAATTTCCGGCGGCACTAGTCGTCGCTATCATCGCTGGAACCACCACGCTGTTCTTCTTTTTGCTGACGGCAAAGTATCAGTTCACGCTCAGCAAAAGGATCGTGCTCGCTCTCTTTCCAGTGTTTGGTTCGTGGATGTGGGCGAATCTCGCGTTTGCCGGCGCGTGGCAGATATCACTGGGCTTCGCGGTGCTCGGGCAGGTTGGCGCACTGTATTTCCTGCTCATCCGCTCGAACCCGATATTGGCCGGCGTGTTTTTTGCCCTCGCATATGGCAACAGGACGGAGGTCATCGTCGTCTGGCCGATCATGCTTTATCTGCTCCTCCGGGATCAGGTTTCGAGCTGGTCCGAGATCAAGCTTCATCTGCCGAAAATCGCAAAGTTCTGCGCGGCGCCGGTTCTCCTGGGGATCGCGACACTACTTTATAACCAGGCACGGTTTGGCTCGCCTTTCGATTTCGGATACTCGCGCATACCGGTCATCCAGAGTGAGGATTGGTTCAAGAACGGTCTATTTACCTTGAGGGCCATCCCCGCCAATGCGTGGCAGATGCTCTTTGAGACGTGGAAGCAGGTGCCGGGCGGATATCCGTACCTGACGCCCAAGGGCTTTGGCGGATCGATCCTGCTTTCGAGTCCGTTTCTCTTTCTCGTATTCACGCGAAGCGTGCGGGATCGCGGCTTGAAAATGGCGGCATGGGTCGCCGTCATCCTTTTGACCCTGGTGCTCTGGACACACGCTAATACGGGAGGATGGCAGTTCTCTTATCGATACGCGATGATTCTTCTGCCGTGGCTCCTTCTGTTGGTGATGGAGGTTGGTCCTGCCCGCTTGAGGCGAATCGAAATAATTCTCTTTGCGATCTCGGTTGCCATCAACGCCTGGGGAACATACTTGTTCCTGTGGACGAACTACGTCACTCCGTGAGCCCGGCTCGAACGCGACCCGCGGTTGCGACGGCGGGGGACGATCATCTCAGGTTATTAATAGTTAGGAATCTGAAGAGAGGAGCAGCACTAATCGAAGTTTTGACTCATCTTATCGCCGGGCTGCAGGAACTAAAGCCTGTTGCCTGGCGTAACTGTTGTTTGGTGCAATCTGCCCTGTTTGGCTGGAGGAACTCTTATGAATGAATTGACAGGCGGGACCCGACAACTGGCTTCGTCCCCCGCGTCATTACGCGCCAATGTGGCGCTGAAGCTGGTAATCGCGATCGGACTTGTCAATTTTGCTTCGGCAGGCTGCCGCAGCAGAGTTGATCACGCAAACACGGCAGCCACTCAGGCGAGCCCGTCGGCCGCCGCGAACCCAGCGTCATCGATTGTCGAGTCAAAGACGCTGGCGAACAGGGATACTCAATTTGACCTTCCGTTTGCCGAGGAGAAGACCCAGATCTATAAGCTCTCACCTGGAGCGGTCGTCAAGCTTGGCAGGATCAATGGAAGGATCGAGATTCAGAACTCAGCGAGCGATGATGCCGAACTCTACATCGTACGTTCAGTTGAAAAGCCTGAGCACCTTCGAAACCGCAAACTCATCATCGAACATGAGCCCGATGAACTAACGATTCGCATGGAGCGTGAGCGGCGCAGCGCCATGTTCTCGATGTTCAGTGAACGCGGCAGCGAAAAGCAGAGATTGATTCTTAAACTACCCCACAAGGTAGACCTCGAAATCGAGGGCGTCAGCGGCCGGATTAATGTTGGCGTGTTGGATGGGGACCTCTCAATCAACGAAGTCTATGGCAAGGTCGCTATCGCCCAGGTAACAGGCGGAACTACAGTCTCAGAAGTCCGCGGTTCGGTTCGCATCGTGCAGGAAGCGAAGAATCGCAAGGATCTCAAAGTCAATGAGGTCAATGGCGCCATTGAGGTGCTTTTTCTCGGAGAGGTCAACGCCGAATTGCGCATCGAGAATGTGCGCGGGAAGGTAGATCCTGACCTTCCCCATCTTGTTTACGACGGCGAGCGACGCCAGAATAATTTCCGTGCACGAGTCGGAAAGGGCGGCCCACTTGTTGATATCTCCGGTGTCAACGGAAAAGTGCGCCTTGCGGCCGCAAGCAAAGAGGACCTCCTACCAGCAACGACTGCCAGCGCGAAAGAGTAGTCTGGCGACATTCCACATAGAAGATTCATGAATCCAGTCATCGAGCTCGACAAGTTAAGAGTCACTTTTGGAAAGCGGACTATCCTTCAGGATCTGGAGGGACCGCTGAAGGGCCGCGCAATTGGGCTTCTCGGACCAAATGGCGCGGGCAAGACCACGCTTATCCACACACTTCTGGGCTTTCACAAACCCTCGTCGGGCACTGCCAGGATATTCGGCAAGGACATCCGAACGCACGCCAAAGAGGTGCGCGCCTGGATCGGCTACATGCCTGAGCGCGATTCCTTTATCGCCGACATGAATTGCGTACATTTCGTCCGGCTCATGGCTGAGCTGTCGGGCCTGCCGCCGTCCGCCGCGCTCGAGCGAGCGCACGAGGCACTGTTTTATGTCGGTCTGGGCGAGGCGCGCTACCGCAAACTCGGCACCTATTCGCTTGGCATGAAGCAACTGGCGAAGCTGGCGCAGGCGATCGTTCACGGCCCGAAGTTGATTTTTCTTGATGAGCCGACCAACGGACTGGACCCCCCGGCACGAGCGCGAATGATCGAGTTAATCCGCGAGATTCGCGAGAGCGGGCACGCCACCGTTGTCCTCTCTTCGCATCTGCTTCGTGATGTCGAAGAGTGTTGCGACGAGATTCTGATTCTCAAGGGTGGACGGATCGCGGCTCAGTGCGATCTCGAAGAAGAGCGTCGCGCCAATCGCCGATTTATCGAGCTTGAAACGCGGGGTGCGACACCTGAGTTCGCCGAAGCGATAGCTGGACTTGGCTGTGAGTACGCGATGACTGGTGCGCATCGCTTCAAACTCATCCTTCCAACTGGTGTGGAGGTTCGAGACCTATATCAACTGGCGGCCGATCGTCAGGTACAGATCCGCCGATTGAACTACAAACGCGATTCCCTCGAAGACATCTTCCTCAAGGCGATGGAATAAAAGGTCGAGGGGCAGGTTGGAAGTGAAGTCAATGATCGTTAGAGCATCGTTCTCTTCAAAAAAGGGAAGCAGGAAATGTCAGTTTACGAGCATAAATACACGCCATATGCGGGTCCGCTGACGCCGCAGGCCAGACGCTTCTTTGTCATACCACGGCAGGCATATCGATGGGTTACTCAATCGAAGATTTTTATCGGTGTCTTTGCGCTGAGTGTGGTCAGTTCGCTGGTCATGGCAATCCTCATCTACCTCCCGCACAACGTCAACGCGATTTCATTGTTTCAAATCAGAAGCACGGATTTGTTTACGGTCGGAGGCAATGCATTTCGGATTTACCTGACGGTACAGACTGCCTTCGCGTTCCTCATGACGGTACTCATCGGTCCGGTGTTGATCTCGCGGGATCTCAGCAACAATGCTCTTCCGCTGTATCTCTCTCGGCCGTTCTCGCGACCGGAGTATCTGATGGGAAAGGCTTCGGTACTTCTCATCATGCTCTCGTTGATGACCTGGGTGCCGGGCCTGCTGCTGTTTGCGTTTCAATCCTATCTGATGGGCTTTCAGTGGTTCGGCGAAAACCTCTGGATTGCATGGGGTGTTCTTATCACCGGCCTGGCGTGGATAGCCATGCTGACTCTTTCCTCCCTGGCCTTGTCCGCCTGGATCAAGTGGCGGATTGCGGCCAGCGGTGGTCTCTTCGCGCTCTTTACGATTCCGACAGCGATTGCGACCATCCTCAGTGAGCTTTTCAGGTCTCCGTGGAGCCATCTTTTCAGCCCGTCAACGCTCCTCAAGATTATCAGCGACGATCTCTTCCACTATTCAACTAGCAACGACTTTGACCCGTGGATGATCCTCCCGGTGTGGGCCGGTTGGGTGGGATTGGCTGGTTTTATTGCTTTCTTTATCTTTATGCTTTCACAGAAAGTGCGTGCTTACGAGGTGGTCGTATGAGTGAGTCGTCCGAGCACAATATCGTCTTTGACGACGTCTCTAAGTTTTATGGCGAGATTCTTGGTGTCAATCGGGTCAATCTGACGATTGCCCCGGGAATTACCAGCCTTGTCGGGCCTAATGGATCTGGCAAGACCACGCTCATGAATCTGATGACTGGTCTGATTCAGCCCACGCGGGGTCGCGTCAGCATCCTGGGTATCTCACCCTCCGACCCGCAAACGTTGTTTAGACGGCTGGGTTACTGCGGGCAGTTTGATTCTTTTCCGAAGGGGCTGACGGGGTATGAGTTCATTCGCTCCATGCTGCTCGTCCACGGTTATCACCCAAAGGACGCGGACGCGCTGACGGAAAAGGCGATCGAACGAGTGGACCTTGTTGAGGCCGCGCACCGCAAAGTTGACAGCTACAGCAAGGGCATGCGCCAGCGAATTCGGCTTGGCCAATCCATCGCGCACGAACCGACGGTGATGATTCTGGATGAACCCCTTAACGGTCTCGACCCGATGGCGCGAGCAGAAACCATCCGGTTGTTCCGTCAATTGGCGAAGGAAGGGCTGCACCTGATCATCTCGAGTCATATCCTCCACGAGGTCGATATGATGTCCGATTGCGTGGTGCTGCTGAACAACGGATATGTCGTCGCTGAAGGAGCGGTTCACGGTGTTCGCGACGAGATGGAAGAGCATCCGATGCAGATTCTCATTCGATGTGACCGGCCTGCCGACCTTGCCGCTCGGGTCTTCGCGCAGGACTCGGTTGTCGAGGCGCGAATTCACGACGATCGGCATGGGCTCTACATAAAGACGCGCGATGCCGATACCTTCTACCTGTTGCTCAATCGCATCGCCGTCGAGAGTGGCATGAGCATCGAATCTGTTGCGCCTATGGATGATGACCTGAGCGCGGTTTATCAGTATCTGATTGGTTCGAATGGGGGAGGTCAGGGATGAGTTCGGTTGCAGAAGTTACTGCGGTCAAGGTCGGTGTAGCGCAACAACCATGGAGCCTGTGGCGAAGACAGGTGGCAGCAATTCTTCGCCTCGAAGTAAAGAAGAACTTCTGGGGACGGCGGGCGATCCTTATCTACCTCATGGCAGCGTTTCCCGTCTTTGTCATTTTTGCTTTCACCAATTTCGATGCGCAGGCGGAGATAGACATTTCGCAGAACTGGGGTGAGGCGAAGATCATCTTTGCGAACATCTACGAAGGATTGATTCTCCGCACGGTAGTCTTTTTTGGCTGTGCGTGGATCTTCATGAATCTCTTTCGAGGCGAGATAGTCGACAGAAGCCTGCATTACTATTTCCTCTCGCCGCTCAGGCGCGAAGTTCTTGTGGTGGGGAAGTATCTCTCTGGATTGGTTACGTCGGGAGTGCTTTTCGGGTTGTCGACGGCAGGCTCTCTTTTCTTCCTGTATCTTGCGCGAGGCTATCCCGCGAATATTGATGATCTGCTGGGCGGTCCAGGTCGCAAAGAGGTTTTGAGCTATCTCGGGATTACGCTTCTGGCGTGTGTCGGCTATGGGGCGGTGTTTCTTGCAATTGGTCTCTTTTTCCGCAATCCGATCATACCGGCGCTGCTGGCATATGGCTGGGAGGCGATAAACTTTCTACTTCCTCCGGTCCTGAAGAAGGTGAGCATCATTCACTATCTTCATTCGCTGGTGCCGGTGCCTGTGCCGGAAGGGCCGTTTGCCATTCTTGCGGACCCGACTCCAGTCTGGCTGGCGGTGCCTGGCCTCTTTACCCTGGCCGCACTCGTCATGGTGATCGCCGGTCTGAGAATCCGCAAAATGGAAATCCGGTACGGTGGGGAATAGTTGTCAGTTGTCAGTTGTCAGTTGTCAGTTGCCAGTTGTCAGTTGTCAGTTGT
>JBDTUW010000261.1:0-6227 GCA_040007555.1 Acidobacteriota bacterium
TCGGGCAGGCTACGCGCCGAGCTGAAGCGGGCGCGCGCGGATCAGGATGTAGCTCGTATCTCCGTTGAGATTGCGCGCCGCGATCTTCGTCGATCGATTGCCATTGCCTACTATCGCGTTCTCCTGACGCGTCATCTGGTAGGCGTCATCGGCCAGGCGTTAACCGAGAGCAGGAGCTTCGAGGAACGCACGCGATTGCTTCTTGCCGGTGGCGAAGCTGCTCGAGCAGATGTGGTCAAGGCTTCCGCGCAGGTAGCGTTCCTGGAGCAGGCAGTAGAGGCAGCCGAACTTGAGGCGCAGCTGGCGAATCAGGAGCTCGCGTCATTCTGGACCAAGGATGTTGTCGAGCCCTTAAAGCTCGCTGACGAACTCGAGCATGCGCCCTCTCCGCCGGAGCCCGTGCCGTTCGCGACGACGGGAAAGCTCGCTCCATACCTCAATCGGCTTGAGTTCAATCTTCTTGATGCGCAACGGCACGGGTTCGAGGCTGACGCCCGGCGCGCGAAATCCGCACTTCTCCCTCAGTTCGCCTTCACCTTTCAATACGGCATCGATTCGACGGCGGTACGCTGGCAGGATCGGGGTTATGCGGGTTACTTCAGTCTGCGGATCCCCATTTTTGACTGGCGCCGCGCACGCAGCGAGACAAAACAGTTCAACCTGCGGGCCGAGCAGGTGGATACAAATCGAGCCATCACCGAACGAACTCTTTCTCGCGAATATCAGAGCGCTCAAACTCGCGTCCAACGCCTGTTCCACCAGATCGCGCTCACTGAGCAGCAGGTGAAACTAGCGGAGGAAGACCTCAGCTTGAGCCGTCTGCGTTACGAGGCGGGCGAAGGAGCATCGCTCGATGTCGTCACTGCACAGAATCAACTCGCACAGGCGCGCAATAACTACTACACCAGTCTGGCGAACTACTTGAATGCCAGGACTGATCTGGAGGTAGCCACCGCCAAATGAAGACCCAAATTAGTCTCATCTGCATGTGCCTGTTGCTGAGCGCATGTCACGCCAAAGAGGAAGAGCCGGCGGTCAAGCCGGTTGTCGAAGTGGTGACTGCGAAGGCCGAGATTGCAGAAATGACCACGGCTGTTCAGGGGCCCGCCACGATTTTTCCACGGGAGCAGGCGGGCCTGGGAGCACGGATCACGGCCCGAATTCTCAAGCTCAGTGCGAAAAAGGGAGATTACGTGGCCGCGGGGCAATTGCTGGCGCAGCTCGAAGACCGCGATCTTGTCGCGCAGCGGGATGAGGCGAAGGCAGCGCTGCTAAATGCCGAGGCCAGTCTGGAGAGGATCAAATCAGGAACGCTCCCGACGGAGCTGGAACGCGTGCGTGGCCAGGTGGCAATGGCCAAGGCCAGCCTTGATCAGGCTCAAAAGAACTACGACCGGCGCCGCGAGTTATTTGAGAAAGGTGGGATCCCGCAACGCGAGCTGCTGCTGGCCGAGACGGAACTCGCGCTAGCGAGGACGAGCTATGACGTTGCCGTGAAGTCGCAGGATCTGTTCGAGAATCGAGCACGCACCCTGGACGTACAGATGGCGCAGAGCACGGTGGAGCAAGCCAGGGCTCGACTTGCGCAGGCTGTCGCGCAGCTCGCTTTTGCGGTGATTCGCAGCCCATTTGCCGGAGTAATCACGGATCAGCTGATGTTCGCGGGAGATCTCGCCAGACCCGACGCGCCCGTTTTTACTGTCATGGATTTATCGGTGGCTGTTGCGCGAGCTCAGTTGCCCCAGGCTCAAGGGGCAGGTGTCCGCGCCGGGCAGTCTTGTACATTCACTCCGGCCGATGCGTCCGACGTGACGTTCAGCGGACGCACTACGGTCATCAACCAGGCGGTTGATCCCCAACGACGGACTTTCGAAGTCTGGTGCGAGATCCCGAACGCGCAACGAAGAATCAAAGGGGGAGTATTTGGCACGGTCAGCATTGCGATTGGGGCTCCGGTGCAGGGCGTCGTCGTGCCGGTCGCTGCCGTGCAGTTTGCTGAGGAAGGCGGGAAGGGGACGGTCATGATTGTCGACGCCAAACAGATCGCCCATTCTCACGAAGTCGAAACGGGTGAGGTCGTGGATGGCAAAGTTAGAATTATCGCAGGTCTCGAAGGTGGGGAGACGGTGATCGTTGAAGGCGGCTACAGTCTGCCCGATGGCACCGAGGTGCGCAGCAAGGAGGATAAGGAGAAAGACGATAAGGAGAAGGAGAAGGATGATAAGGGTGAGAAGGGAAAAGAGGAGAAGGCGAAATGACTTCCCGTCTCGCGGAGTTCGTTGATGCCCATGGCCGGGCCATGGTGCTGGTTTTCCTGAGCTTTGCTTTTGCCGGAGTGATCTTTATTTTTCGCCTGCCGATTGCGCTTTTTCCAGAAACCGATTTTCCGCGCATCGTCGTTCTGGTTGACAATGGCATTCAGCCAGTCGACGTACAAATGCTGACAGTGACACGCCCCCTGGAAGAGGCGATCCGCGCTGTGCCGGGCATCACTGACGTGCGCTCGGTCACCGGCCGTGGCTCGTCGGAAATCAGTGTCATCTTTCGCTGGGACGTAGATATTCTCAACGCGTTGCATTTGATGCAGGGCAAGATCGCTCAGATCCAGCCAAATTTGCCGCCCGGCACTCGGTTCGACATCAATAGGCTGACGTTCTTTGCGTTTCCCATGATCGGCTTCAGCATCATTTCGCCGAAGCGTTCGCAGGCGGAGCTCTACGACCTTGCCTACAACCAGATCGCGCCCCGGCTGTTTCGTCTTCCCGGTGTGGCGGAAGCCCGCATTACGGGGGGCCGTCCGCCCGAATACCACGTTCTGGTCGAGCCGGAGAAACTCAATAGCTACGGCATTCCGCTGACCAAAGTCGCGGAAGCAATTCGCAAGACCAACCTCATCGGTGCCGCGGGTCTCGTGCAGGAGAACTACAAGCTTTACCTGACAACCGTCACGGGGCAGCTCAAGAGCAAGGAGCAGATCGAAGACGTTATTGTGGACGTCATCAAAGGGACCCCCGTTTATGTCAAGAACCTCGCGCGCGTCGTCAATGGCGAGCAACCGAATTACGTCATCGTCACCGCTGACGGTCGTCCCGCGACGCTGATCAACATCCATTCGCAGCCGGATGGTAACGTGGTTGAGACTGCGGCCGCTGTCAATCGCGAACTGGACGAGATTCGAAAGACACTGCCGCCAGACATCCAGCTCGGCATCTTCTACGACCAATCCGACAATGTTCGTGATTCGATCAGCAGCGTCACCGACAGCATTCTGATAGGGCTTGTGCTCTCTGTGATCGTTTTGATCGTCTTCCTGAAGAGCTGGCGGACGACGTTGGTGGCTGCGTTGGTGATTCCAATCGCAGTGCTGATCGCGGTGGTTTTCATGAAGCTCTTTAACATGAGCTTCAACGTCATGACGCTCGGTGGGATTGCGGCCTGTATCGGGGTTGTGATCGACGACGCCATTGTCATGGTCGAGAACATCATTGTGCATATGTCGCTCGGGCAGACTCCGCGAGAGGCCTCACTTGCCGCGATCCGCGAACTTACACCGGCGCTGATTGGCTCGACGCTGACGCCGATCGTGGTGTTCGTCCCGTTGATCTTCCTCGGCGGGATCACCGCGACCTTTTTCCGTGCTCTGGCTCTGACGATGGTGACTGCGCTGCTGGCTTCGCTCTTTCTTGCGCTCTTCCTCACGCCCGTGCTGGCGCGACTCTTCTTGAAAGGTCGAGCGACTAATGGAACCACGGGGATAGAGCCGGACGCCGATCCGAAAGCCGTGGCCCTGGCTGAAGCCGCACAGGCGGGCGAAGGCAGGGTCATGCGCGGACTGACGGCGCGCTACGAAAAGGCGCTTCAATGGTCGCTCAACCATGCACGCTCGATGGTGTTGATCTCGCTGGCCATCGTGGGGACGTCGGTGGTGCTTTACTTCCGACTGGGCAGCGGCTTTCTGCCGGAGGTAGACGAGGGGGCGTTCGTACTCGATTACGTGATGCCGGCTGGGACATCGCTCATCGAGACGGACCGAGTACTTCGCCACGTGGAGGAGTTTCTGAAGGAGACCGCCGAAGTTGCCGGTTATTCGCGTCGCACCGGCGCCGAGCTGGGTCCGCTAATCACCGAACCGAATACAGGCGACTTTCTGATCCGTTTGAAACACGACCGCAACCGATCATCCGAGGACGTGATCGAGGAGTTACGCGAGAAGATTCGAGAGAGCGAGCCGGTACTGGATTTTGAGTTCGTTCACATCATGGAGGACATGATTGGCGATCTGGCTCAAACTCCGCAGCCGATCGAGATCAAGGTCTTCCATGCGGACGATAAGGTCTACAGAGAAGTCGCCGAGACAATATCCGAGTGGCTGCCCAAGGTGAAGGGGGTGGTTGATGTGGAAGATCGCACGGTCGCCATTGGACCGTCGCATAATTTCCGAGTCAATCTGGAGAAGGCCAGCCTCGCGGGTTTTGCGGTCCAGGACGTGCTTGATCTGGAGGCGGCAATGCTCGATGGCGAGGTTGCTTCGAACGTCATCCGGGACAACCGGCTGATTCCCATACGCGTGCGATATCCCGCCGAGTTCCGTTCGACCACTGATGAGCTTAAGGGTCTATTGCTGACTTCGCCCACCGGAGCGAGCGTCCCGCTCTCTTCCATCGCCGACGTTGAGACGGAGGAGACAAATTACGAGATACGGCGGGACAACCTGCGAAACTTTTCGTCCGTCACGGCGCAGCTGGAAGGGCGAGATCTGGTGTCGGCCGTGAATGAAATCAAACGACGACTCTTCAAGGAGGTGAATCTTCCGCCCGGTACGCAGATCGAATTCGGCGGGCTCTACGTCATCCAGCAGGAGTCGTTTCGAGGGCTGACGATGGTGCTGCTCGGCTCGATCCTTCTGATCTTCATCATCCTCGTCTTTGAGTTTCGCTCATTGTCGCATCCGATCGCGATTTTAATCGCGACGATCCTGTGCGGTTTTGGGGCTCTTCTGGCGCTCTGGCTAACCGGGATGACGCTCAATATCTCGTCGTTTATGGGCATCATCATGGTGGTTGGCATCGTGCACAAAAACGGCATTCTCATGCTCGATTCCGAACAACATTTTACGGCGCAGGGATTGCCCTTGCGCGAAGCGATTTATCAGGCAGCGAGGCGTCGCTTGCGGCCGATCCTCATGACGGCGCTGGCGGCGATTTTCGGAATGCTGCCGCTGGCTGTGGGAATCGGCTCCGGATCACAACTTCTGCAGCCGCTAGCCATCGCAGTCATCGGCGGTGTAGCAGTTTCCATGATTCTCTCGCTGCTGGTGACGCCGGTCATCTTCTACCTGCTGCGCAAGCGCGGTCTATGAGCTGAATCTGCAAGTCCCGTGAATTGAAATCCCCTTTGTCAACAAAGATCGTCGGGAGGTAACTATGAGATTCGTGAAATCATCCTTGAAGTCATTCTGCTTGGTCGCATTCATGCTGATCTTCCAGAGCAATGTTCATGCCCAGGCATCGGGCTATCACGTCATCGACAAGATTCCGGTGGGTGGGGAAGGAGGCTGGGACTATCTGGCAGTTGACGATGAGGCACGACGGCTCTATGTCTCACACGCAACGAAAGTGGTCGTCATTGGTCTCGAGACTGGAAAAGTCGTTGGCGAGATTCCGAACACGAGCGGTGTTCACGGGATCGCCCTCGCGCGCGACCTCGGACGCGGCTTTACCAGCAACGGGCGTGATGCGACGGTAACGATCTTCGATCTTAAAACCCTCGCGGTGCTCGGTACTGCGAAGAGCGGGGGCAATCCCGACGCCATTGTTTATGATCCGGCAACCCGACGCGTGTTCACGTTCAATCGCACGCGCGCCGCCGCCGAAGCCAGCTCAACCGTGATTGACGCGGCGAGCGGCAACGTCATCGAAACGATCAAGCTGGGAGGTCGACCGGAGTTCGCGGTAGCTGACGGCAAAGGCGAAATCTTCGTCAACCTCGACGACAAAAGTGAGATAGCAGTTATTGATACAAAGAAATTGGTGATCAGGACTCGCTGGCCCCTGGCGCCAGGCGAATCACCCAGTGGCCTGGCGATTGATCTGAAGGCACGTCGACTGTATTCGGTCTGTGAGAATGAAAAAATGATTGTCCTGGATGCCAATAACGGCAAGGTGCTCGCCGAGGTACCAATCGGTAAGGGGACCGACGCCGCTGCCTTTGATCCAGGCACTGGACTC
>JBDTUW010000262.1:0-6218 GCA_040007555.1 Acidobacteriota bacterium
CCGGAAACACCGGCGCGGTCATGGCCACCGCAAAACTCGTCCTGGGCACCTTACCTTCAGTTGATCGTCCCGCGCTGGCCGGCATTTTTCCCACTCTGCGCGGCAACGGAACCGTTCTTCTGGATGTCGGCGCCAACGCTGAGTGCAAACCCGAAAACCTCAAACAATTTGCCATTATGGGGTCAATCTACTCGAAGACCATTCTCGGAGTGCGCAATCCCAGAGTTGGCTTGATGAGCATCGGGGAAGAGGCAGCCAAGGGGAACGACCTCACCAAGGAGACCTCGCTGTTGCTGAAAGAGGCTCCGATCCACTTTATCGGTAACGTCGAGGGCCGCGATATTTTCACGGGCGATGTCGATGTCATCGTCGCCGATGGCTTCACGGGGAATGTGATTCTGAAAACGAGCGAGGGTCTGGTCGAAGCCGTCATGGCTCTACTCAAAACTGAGTTGGGACAGACCATCCAGGCTCAGGTCGGTGCGATCCTGTCGCGCACGGCATTTCGCACGGTCAAGCGCCGCCTAGATTACTCCGAGTTCGGCGGCGCGCCGCTTCTTGGTACCAAACAGCTTTGCGTCATTTGCCACGGCGGATCGACGCCAAAGGCGATCCGCAACGCGATTCGCGTCGCCAAAGAGTTCCACATTGAAAACCTCAAGGAACGGATCGAAAGCGAACTGAGCGAAATGGCCGCACTGGCAACCAGCGGGCAATGATTTGAACAGGACCTACCCGCGTTGCCCACGGCTATTGAGAGGGGCTGGCTCACGGGATGGCAGCGTTTAGATGGGAAAAATAGCCTTCATCTTCCCTGGCCAGGGTTCACAGCACGCCGGCATGGGAAGGGATCTCGCGAGACAGTTTGGAGAGGCTCGAGCGGTCTTCGCAGAGGCCGATGCGACCCTTGGTGCAGGCCTTGCTCAACTCTGCTTCGAGGGACCCGAAGAAGAGTTGCAACTGACTGCCAATACTCAACCGGCATTGGTGGCAACCTCGGTGGCGGCCTGGAGAGTTCTTAGCGCGAATGGGGTCAGTCCCGATTTTGTTGCCGGCCACAGCCTCGGGGAGTATTCGGCACTCGTTGCCGCCGGGTCGCTGGACCTGGGAGATGTTGTGCGTCTCGTTCGGCTGCGCGGCGAGTTGATGCAGCAAGCGGTTCCTGTTGGCATGGGCGCCATGGCGGCGATTCTGGGTATGGAAGCTGCCGATGTGGCTCAGGCCTGCGTCGACGTCTCGCTTCAGGAAGTGTGTTCGCCCGCAAACTTCAATACACCGACTCAGACAGTGATCGCCGGAAACGCGGCCGCCGTCGAGCGCGCCATGGCTTTATGTAAGGAACGAGGAGCGCGCAAGGCGATTCTGCTCAAGGTCAGCGCGCCTTTTCATTGTGCGCTCATGCAGCCGGCCCAGGATGGTCTCGAAGCGCCGCTGTTGCAGACCGCCTTTCGCGATTTGACGGCACCGCTGGTCAATAATGTCGCCGCCGCAATAGTCAGCAATGGCGCGCAGGCACGCGATGGGCTCATCCGGCAGATGACGGCGGCCGTGCAGTGGACCGGTGTCATCTCAACGCTGCTTGCGGCGGGAGTGACCACCTTCATTGAGGTTGGACCAAAAAAGGTTCTCTCCGGGTTGGTCAAGGCCATCGCCAGAGAGGCAACACTATTCAATGTTGAGGATAGTGGGTCGCTGGAGTTAACTCTCGAAGGACTCCAGTCACTGAAAAACGCCAATGTTTAGTCTTGCCGGACAAATCGCGCTCGTCACCGGGGGCTCTCAGGGAATCGGACGTGCGACTGCCCTCGAGCTCGCGCGATGTGGCGCTGATGTGGCAGTCATGGCGCGCTCGCTTGAGAAATGCGAGGCAGTGGCTGCCGAGGCAGCTCGGATGGGTGTCCGATCACTGGCTGTCCAGGGCGATCTTGCGGATGGAAAAGCGATAACGGCTGCAGTCAAGATGGTTGCAGATCAACTGGGTGCGATTACGGTCCTCGTCAACAATGCTGCGATCACCCGCGATGGTCTCATGCTGCGGATGAAACGCGAAGATTGGGACAACGTCATCAACACTAATCTGACCGGCGTGTTTCTGTTGACCCAGCAGGTGCTCCCGATGATGATGCGAGCGCGGCGTGGGAGGATCGTCAATCTGACCTCCGTGGTGGCGCAGTCAGGCAATGTGGGTCAGGTAAACTATATTGCCGCAAAGGCAGGGATCATTGGGATGACAAAGGCCATCGCCCGCGAATATGCGTCGCGAGGTATTACTGTCAACGCGGTCGCGCCGGGTTACATCGAAACGCCGATGACGGCGGCGATCAGCGAGGTGGCCCGGACGGCCATGCTCGAACAGATTCCATTGAAGCGGCCTGGTAGCGATCTCGATGTCGCATATGCGGTTGCTTTTCTCGCCTCT
Source organism: Acidobacteriota bacterium (assembly GCA_040007555.1). Taxonomy (GTDB): domain Bacteria; phylum Acidobacteriota; class Blastocatellia; order RBC074; family RBC074; genus JANNRD01. Next base: position 2,420 of record JBDTUW010000262.1, read on the forward strand.
GATGAGGCAGGCTATATCACGGGCCAAGTGCTCAACGTCAATGGCGGGATGTATATGTAGGAAAGGGTTCACGGATCAGGGATTTAGGGTGTTGCAGCCCGACACTTGACCAGACGGCCCCGACTGCCCCCCAACTACACTTCTATCGGAGGAACTCATGGCAGAATCGATTGAGGATAAGGTGAAACAGATCATCGTGGATGAGCTGGGAGTAGAGGAGTCTGAAGTGACGCCGAATGCGCGCTTCATCGATGATTTGGGTGCGGATTCGCTCGACACCGTTGAGCTGGTTATGCGATTTGAAGAAGAGTTTGGTATCGAGATTCCTGACGAGGAAGCCGAGAAGATCTTGAGCGTGCGCGATGCCTTTAACTACATCGAATCGCACCAGAAAAAATAGCCGCTGCGACCCCGCGCGGTTCGTATCTCGGCCACGCCTCGCTTCCGGGAGTGATCCGGGAGCGAGGTCTTGCTTTTGCGCTTCGATGCGATCCGCCGGAGCAGCAAAACTGGGCTTGTTTCCGGCAGGTGTGGTTCCGCTGGCCTGATCCAGAAAGGGAGTTGTGAGAAGAGAAGTGCTCAACCGGAGAGTGGTGATCACTGGAATCGGTGTCGTCAGTCCGCTCGGTAATACCACCCAAGAGACCTGGGCTGGCCTGCTCGCCGGCCGAAGTGGAGTCGACTACATCACCCGCTTTGACACCAGTGGCCACACTGTCCGTTTTGCTGCTGAGACCAAGGGCTTTGAGCCCACCAAGTTTGTCGAAAAGAAAGAATTGAAGAAGATGGACTACTTCATCTTCTTCGCGATCGCCGCCGCGCTCGAAGCCCTCGACGATTCCGGGCTCAAGCTGACAGCCGAAAATGCGGAATTTATAGGCACCTATATCGGCAGCGGGATTGGTGGGTTCAGCGTCTTTGAACGTGAGCACGCCAAGATGCTTGCGGGTGGGCCGGGACGTATCTCCCCCTTCTTCATTCCCGCCTCGATCGTCAATCTGGCCTCCGGGTATGTCTCCATTTACACCGGCGCCAAAGGACCGAATTCGGCGACCGCGACGGCGTGTAGCTCTGGCGCGCATGCGATTGGGGATAGCTTCAAGATCATTGAGCGTGGAGACGCGCTGGCAATGATCTGCGGCGGCAGCGAAGGAGCCATCACCCCGATGTCCGTTGGGGGGTTCGCGGCCATGCGAGCTCTTTCAACACGCAACGATGATCCAAGTCGTGCCTCACGCCCTTTTGACCGCGATCGAGACGGATTCGTCATTGGAGAGGGAGCCGGAATCCTCGTACTCGAGGAATACGAACACGCGCTGGCCCGAGGAGCGAGAATCTACGCCGAAGTTGTCGGCTACGCCATGACCGGCGACGCGTTCCATATCACCTCACCCTCGGAGGATGGCGATGGCCCAATGCGAGTCATGCTCAAGACCATCAAGGACGCTGGAATCGATGCCGCAGAGGTGGACTACATTAACGTCCATGCTACTTCAACAACCGTTGGGGACAGGATCGAAACGATCGCGATCAAACGCGCCTTTGGCGACCACGCGTACAAAGTGGCGATCAGCGCCACCAAATCCATGACCGGACATCTTCTGGGCGGAGCCGGCGGTCTGGAGGCGGCAATCACCGCTCTGGTCGTCCACAATCAGATCATCCCGCCGACCATTAACTACGAGAACCCGGACCCATTGTGCGATCTGGACTTCGTCCCCAACAAGGCGCGCGGTGCAAAGGTCGAGTACGCGCTTTCGAATAGCTTTGGTTTTGGTGGGACAAATGCGGCCCTGCTACTCAAGCGCCACGATGGAACAGGTGGATCAGCGGGCGAATGAGCGGGCCGGCCGGAGGGCTGGTCGCCGAGAGCGCCAGCCACTCAACCGAGTGGACCGATTTCGAGAGGAGGGCTACTTCTCAAGTCGGCGAAGCTTTACCGCCGCACCCCGAGAGAATTGAGTTCGATGCATTTGCGGTAGTGCTCGGTAGCCAGGTCCTTCTCTCCTAACTCTACCGACACGTCGGCCAGCCGTTCGCGCAGGAACATTTCTCCTGGATATAGTGCGACGCCTTTCCTAAGCACCTGCTGTGCGTCCTTTGCTTTCTTATCCTGCTGCCAAAGGCCGACGCCGAATGAGCCGGCGACGTACGAAGATGCGTGGCCGGAGAAACTCGCCGCCGCCATCTCCTCCAGTCGCCTTATGGCGGCTCCCGCACCACCCTCGTTGAAAGGCTTCCTTAACTCGACGATGTAGAGCAACTCATCCGGTCCACGAAGCTGTACTGGAACGTCAATTCGCTGCATTACCGGCTTTCCCTCGAGAAAGGCGAGCATATTTGCGAGAACCTGCGGGGTCAGATGGTAGAAGTCGTGTGCCGCGCCGCGGACGATCATCTGCTGGGCTCGTGAGAAACCGCGTCTGACCTGGTCCGCATCTTCGATCGACGTCCGTCCATCGAGATCGCCGCTTAGAAACAGCGTTGGCACGTCAGACCTGAGAGGTGCGCGGAACCCCTCGCCCAGATCAGCGATCTCCCACGCGGCGCGGAACTCGGCGTCATCGAAGGGAAAGTTGATCGCGTTGCCAAAGAGCGCCCGAGGCTTTTCCAGATTGATTCTTGCGGCACGCTCAGTGGAAACACCCGACGCGATATGCATCGCGTAGCGCATTGCCGTGTCCGCTGGCCGGCTCTTGAGCTGGTTGAGTGTCAGTTGCGCCGCACGGGAGAAATCTCCGCGGAGCATCTGGCCAAAGGCGAGAGGCAGGGAGATGACGAATTCCAGGTCGCCCGCCATTAAAGCCGTGATTATCTCGACCTCACGTCGGCCAACGACCACGGAGCGACCTTGAATCCGGACAGTGACCGGCTTGAGGTGCTCTTGAAGCGGACTACCGGTAGCCTGATGGTCGGCTCCTGCGGCTTCGAGGTCGTTGGGGCAGGGCTTGTCCCTGCCCGCCTCCGAAGCCGTACCCCGCGGCGGGCGGGGGCAAACCGCGGTCCCTCCGGCGCGTGAATCCTCCTGTTACCCAAGCGCTGGGGTTCATTTGCCGCGAAAGACAATCGTTTCACTCCGATCCGTGGTCCCAAAGGGGCAGATTTTGCTCCTCAGACCAATGGACCCGCGAGTTGTTGATTTGGTTAGGAATTCGAAGGAAACTAGCGGGGACCAAAAAAGCAGGTATGCGCGACCTCCATTTTTTTGCCCGGACGCGGCGCGACCCGAACCAGAGAGGATCACAGATGTCAGATCAGCTACCCACGAGAGATGAAGCCTGGGCGCTCCTCTGCGAGTTCACGCTGGGTGAGAGCCTCCGAAAACACGCGCGTGCCGTCGAGTGGGCCATGCAAGCCTATGCCCGCCATCTCAACCAGGACGAGGCCCCCTGGGGAATCACCGGTCTGCTCCACGATTTTGACTACGAGCGCTACCCCGACGAGCGCCATCCCCAGCTCGGTTCTGAAGTGCTGCGCGCGCGTGGCTATCCGGACGCAATCATCCGCGCCATCCTTTCACACGCCGATTACACGGGTGTCGAGCGGCAGACTCTGATGGAACACGCTCTCTTCGCTACCGATGAGCTCTGCGGGTTTCTCGTCGCCTGCGCCCTCGTCCGCCCGGACCGGAGCTTCGATACTCTGGAGGTCTCATCCGTCAGGAAGCGTATCAAGGACAAGGCATTCGCCCGCACCGTCAATCGCGCCGACCTCGCCAAGGGGGCTGAAGACCTCGGCGTCTCCTTCGAGGTCCATTGCGCCTTCGTGATCTCCGCCCTGCAGCAGATCCAGACCGAAC
>JBDTUW010000263.1:0-6216 GCA_040007555.1 Acidobacteriota bacterium
GATCGACAGAGTTGGTGTGCCGTCAAAGTCCTATCTCGGTGTGCCGATACCGGTCGGTGACGAGATGATTGGTGTCATCAGCGTCCAGAGCACGGAGAAAGAGGATCGCTTTGGTGAGAGCGATCTGCGTCTGCTCGCAACAATCGCCGCGAATGTTGGCGTAGCCGTGCACAACGCGCGATTGTTTGAAGAGGCCAAACAGGCGCGCGCGATGGCGGAAGGCGCGGACGCAGCGAAGAGTTCGTTTCTCTCAACCGTCAGTCACGAGTTGCGGACACCGCTTACCTCGGTGCTCGGCTTCGCCAAGATCATCAAGAAGCGTCTCGATGAGAAACTCTTTCCCCTGATCCCCATCGATGACCCACGCACAGTGAAAACGATGAAGCAGGTCGACGACAATCTCAATGTTGTCGTCACCGAAGGCGAGCGCCTGACAAAGCTGATCGATGAAGTGCTTGATCTGGCAAAGATCGAATCTGGCAAGCTTGACTGGAAGATGGAAGTGCTCTCGGTGCCCGAGATAATCGATCGGGCGACCGCGGCCACTTCGTCGCTCTTTGATAGCAAGAATCTGAAGTTGATCGTCGATCTCGAAGATGACCTGCCGCAGATCAACGGAGATCGCGACCGATTGATTCAGGTTGCGATCAATCTTATTTCAAATGCGGTCAAGTTTACCGATGCCGGTTCCGTGACGTTCCACGCCCGCCTGCACAATGACGAGATCGTGATCAGTGTCATCGACACCGGAATGGGTATTACCGCTGACGACCAGCCCAAGGTTTTCGAGAAGTTCAAGCAGGTCGGCGATACGCTCACCGATAAACCGAAAGGCACCGGTCTCGGGCTGCCGATATGCAAGGAGATAGTCGAACATCACGGCGGTCGCATCTGGGTCGAGAGCGAGCCCGGCAAGGGCAGCACCTTTTCCTTCAGCCTTCCGATAAGACAGGATGACAGTGCAGTGCCGTTCAGACCGATCGATCTCGAAGGGCTGGTGAAACGATTGCGAGAGGAAGTAGCGATCAGCACGCCAGCAGCCGCGCGACCAGATCCGTCGATTCTGATCGTCGACGATGACCCACATATTCGCGAACTGTTGAAGCAGGAGTTCATCGAAGCGGGCTATCGGGTCCGGCTTGCAGAGAACGGAAGAGAGGCCCTCGCCGCAGTCCGAGTGGAACGGCCGGATCTGCTGGTCCTGGACGTCATGATGCCGGAGATGAGTGGATTCGACGTAGCAGCGGTACTCAAGAATGACCCGCAAACAATGGATATTCCGATCATCATTCTTTCGATTCTCGAGGATAAGGAGCGGGGCTACCGGCTTGGCGTAGACCGATACCTGACGAAACCCATCGACACGAATCTTCTGTTTAAGGAAGTGGGCGATCTGCTCGGCCAGGGTAAATCGAAGAAGAAGGTCATGATCGTTGATGAAGACGCGACCGCCGTCCGTACATTGGCCGAGGTTCTGCAGGCCCGAGGATATAGCGTAGTAGAGGCGAACGGTGCGGACCTTGTCGAGAAGGCGCTCTCGCTCAAACCGGACATCATCATTCTTAATACTCTCTTTTCGGGCAAGCAGGAGGTGGTCAAGACGCTGCGATTTGAGAAGGGACTCGAGAACGTATTGTTTCTAATCTATCAATAATTTGGGCAATAATTTGGGCAGGTTTAACGCATAGAGGCAGGGCAATAGAGTCGCAGAGAAAAGGCTGAACTCACTGCGCTCTCGGCAATCCAAAATCTAAAATCCAAAATCAGAAGGGGTTTAATGAGTCTGAAGATCCTGATTGTCGATGACGAGGCGCATCTGCGCATGCTCATCCAGCAGACGCTGGAGGAGCTTGAAGACGAGGGTGTCGAATTGCTGACCGCGACCAATGGAGAAGAGGCCCTTGAAACCATTCAATCGGAAGAGCCGCAGCTCGTTTTTCTCGATGTCATGATGCCCAAAAAGAGCGGTTTCGATGTCTGCAACGCCGTTAAGAACGAACTCAGGATGACCGGTGTCTACATCATCCTTCTGACCGCAAAAGGACAGGAGTTCGACAAGCAGAAGGGCCAGGAGGTCGGCGCGGACTTATATCTTACCAAACCCTTTGATCCTGACCTTCTCCTCGCGAAAGCTCGCGAAGTTCTGGGTATCTGAGATGTCCAGAATCAATCTCAAGAATCTACTCGGTGGAAAAAAGGAGGCGGGCGCGGTGGTTGCAGCTCTCCTTACTTCCATGGACGATGCTGTCCGAATAGTCGATGTCGACGGAGATCTGATTCTCGGAAAGAGTGGCGAGCATCAATCACTGAAGCTGCCGGTACCGATTGATGGGACCGTCATGGGCTACGTCATCGCAGATGATAATCAGAAGGATCGCAAGGCAGCGGAGGCGGTGGCTACATTGGTGACGCATCTCGGCGCGAGGGAGGCCGAGAAGAAGACTCTCGGGAGCGAGATTCTCCATCTCTATCGCGAGATCAATCTCATCTACAAGTTCTCAGAGAGTCTGGCGGCGCGACTGGAAGTAAGTGCCGTCGCGGAGATGTCGCTCAACCAGGCGCGACAACTGATCGCGTCGAGTAGCGGAGCGGTCATGATTTTCGATGAGCCCACCCGCCGGCTGAATTCTGTAGCAGCTTTTGGCTCACCGTTGTTTGGCGCGTATGGGGTTCTGGTTGGCGAGGGATTGCTGGGGGCAATTGCGGAACGCGGGAACGGTGAGATCGTCAACGACGTTGCCCGGGACCCGAGATACGTCGAGGAGGAGAATTCCATCAGCTCGCTGATCTGTGCACCGCTCAAAGTCAACGAACGTCTGCGCGGAGTATTGGTCCTGGCCAGCTCTGAACCTGCGCACTACACGGCGGGAGACCTCAAGCTATTCAGTACGCTTGCGCTGCAGACGGCAACCGCGATCGAGAATGCGGCGCTTTACGAGCAGATGGTTGAGGCCGCACAGCTCCGCGAGAGATTGCTGGCGCTTCATAAAGAGCTGGAAGTAGCGAGTGTCATTCAGCAGTCGATTGTCCCGCGCAAGTTTCCGCCGTTCCCCGAACGAAGTGATTTTGAGATTCTCGCTGAGATGATTCCGGCAAAGGAGGTAGGTGGGGATTTCTTCGATTTCTTTCTCATCGACGAAGCTCGGCTGGGATTTGCCATCGGCGATGTTTCGGGCAAGGGGATTCCGGCGGCGCTGTTCATGGCGGTCAGCCGAACATTGCTCAAAGCGACGGCGCTGCGCGGATTGTCGCCCGAGGATTGCATCGAGCATGTTAACCGGGTGCTGACTCTTGATAGCGCTTCGCACATGTTCGTGACCTGTTTTTATGGAATTCTCGATACGTCAACGGGTGTCGTCAGCTACTGTAATGCCGGCCACAATCCGCCATATGTACTTCGACGAGATGGCCGAGTGGAAATGACTGAAATGACGGGCGGGCTTGTCCTGGGGATGCGCGCGAAGACGACTTACCGCGCCAAACAGATCGAGTTGGGCAGCGGAGACGGGGTGTTCCTGTATACCGATGGAATCACCGAAGCCATGGATGTCGAAAGAAACGAATACTCCGAGAGTCGGCTGGAAGAGTGTCTCAGTGGGCTGAAAGGGTCGGGCATGGACGAGATTATCCGGAGCGTCCTCGTCGACGTCCGAAAGTTCACGGGCGAAGCAGCGCAGACGGATGACATGACGTTGCTCCTCTTGAGGCGAAGCGGTTAGCGACACTCAATTTGGTTTCTCAAACCGATTGTATTTCCTCAAGACCTGCTGAAGCCGGTCATGCGGCAGCGCCGTGATCTTCGTACCATTAATGCCAGTCATCGTTTCTGCCGCGACAAGCGCGTTGACGATAGCCTCTTCCGTTGCCTGTACCGTTGCCTCGAATATCGCACTCAGCTGATCGTTCGGCAGCATCTGCAGTTGCGCTACGCCTTCTTCCTTTGCTGCGTCAGGGTTAGCGACCGAAAACGCGAGGAAAATATCACCCGACCCATTCCCGGAAGTTGCCCCGGTCCGCGCCAGCCCCATCGTTGCTCGACGCGCCAACCTCTTAAGCTGATGAGGCAGCAGCGGTGCATCTGTTGCAACGACAATAATGATCGACCCTAAATCCTGTTGCTCACGCCAATGCCCGTTGGAAGTCTGCTGACCTTCCAACAGTTCGCGGCCAACAGGCACGCCCGCGATCGTCAGCTGACGTTTGGCTCCGTGATTTGCCTGCACAAGAACTCCAAGGGTATAACCGCCGGCTTTCTCGGTTAACCTTCGTGACGAAGTTCCGGTTCCGCCTTTGAACCCATAGCAGATCATGCCGGTGCCGCCACCGATATTGCCCTCGGCTATCGCGCCTGGCTTCGCGTTTCGCAGAGCTTCAACGACATGACTGGGTTTTACGTGAAAGCCATTGATGTCATTGAGAACGCCATCCCATGTCTCGGCGACGACTGGCAGAGACCAATAGTACCCGGTTGGATCGGCAGTTCCGTTCTGAACCCTCCATGCGACCACCGCATCCCGGACGACACCGACGCTATGAGTATTGGTAATCATCACCGGGCCTTCGAGAAAACCCCCTTCCTCGAGCCACGCGGTTCCAGTCATCTCACCATTGCCATTGTGTGAGTACCATCCCGCAAAAACAGATTTCATCCTGGAGTCCTGGCCTCGCGGGAGGATGGCCGTGACGCCGGTTCGAACAGGTCCCTTTCCAACGACGAGCTGGCCGTCACCGGCAATGATCGTCGAATAGCCGACCTCGACACCTTTGACATCGGTGATTGAGTTGTTTTGCCCCGGCGTGCCGTCGAAGGGAACTCCAAGGGCTCGCGCGCGCGGCTTGCTTTGCGCAAGGAGGCTGGTTGATAGCAGAAGGATTGTAATGACTATGAGGAGTCGCTTCATCATGTCTCTCCATGACTGGTGATTGGGTTGTCGAGGGCCTGGGAGAGTTTAACGTAGAGACGCGGTGGGACAGAAGGCGCCGAGAGAAAGAAGCGCCGAGAAACACGGCCTGTCTCTGCCTCTCCTTTTCTCCGCGCCTCTGCGTTAAGATCCCCTGGACCATGACCATGACTCGCAGACTCATTCCCTCGATTGGCATCGCGTGGACCGTTCTCTATGCGGTCGTGATCGTCTGGCTCTACGCCACGGCGCCGCGCACTGTTGCCGAGATCACCACAGGCGCAAGTGTCGCTGCCGGCACGTACGAGGTCGATCCCGCGCGCTTTCAGGCAGGTCTCGACCTCTTCAGACGCGAACAGTATCGCGCCGCGCGTGATGAGTGGAGCCGCGCGGATTCGGCGCAGCGCGATGCGCGCACGCAGTTCTACACCGCATATGCCTTCTATCGTGAAGGCTGGGGCCGGGTCTATAGCGATGATGCTCTCTTCCGCTCCGGCCTCGAGGCGGTCGAGCGCGCCATCGCCCTCTCACCCCAGCTCTCCGTGGATGATCCGGACTTAAAGATTCGCGCGGCGGCCGAGCTGAAATCCGAACTGCAGCAAGGCTCCGAACGAAGCTTGAGCGATCTCAACCCCGCCAAAGTCTTTCGGGAGCGGAAATGAAGATACGCTCAAACAGTGTGGAGGACAGCAGACGCGAGACAAACCGTCTGATCCTGCGGTATCTACTGCTACCGACGATCTTCCTGACCGTAGCGTTGCTCGGCGGTCTGCGCGTCGAGGCTGGCACACGCGCATTTGTCTTCGTAGCGCCACCGCTCATCACGCTGGTCCTCGCCGTCATGTTGACGAGCGTTTTCGTGCGTGGGCGGCTGATCGACCTCGGTGCGTGGCTCTCGGGCGCTCAGCCGGCAGTAAAGACGGCCGCGCACGTGTTGACGCTGCTGTCGCTCTTCTTCGCATCTGCGCAGGCATTCAATAGCGTACTGCCGGAGGCGGGGCTCTTCCGATTGTTGTTTTCGTTCTTCTTTCTCTGGACGCTATGGCAGAGTCAGTTCACGACCTCCGATGGGCGTCGCACTTTGCGGAGCATCGCCGCGCTCTTTGGCACCGCGTTTGTTCTTAAGCATTTATTACTGGCTAGCCTCAATGATCCGCAGGGTGGATGGTTGCGAAGGCTTGCTGCGGCGCTGCTTGAAGGTGTCACGCAAGGGACGGTTGGCGAGCAACAGACGTTTGCGCCGGCGACGGGCTATGTCAGCTTCTTCGCGCTCGGCTTGTATGTGATGGGGCTCGCGTTGACGCCGGCGCTGCCC
>JBDTUW010000264.1:0-6198 GCA_040007555.1 Acidobacteriota bacterium
GTCGTGATCTCCTGTTCGGTGATTGAATCGAGTGCCGATGTCGCTTCGTCAAAGATGAACAGCCGAGGCCGACGCAGCAGCGCGCGCGCAATCGAGAGCCGCTGACGTTCGCCGCCAGAGACTCGAAGGCCGCTCTCTCCCAAACGCGTGTCCAGCCCCAGGCCAGCGCGCTCCATCAACTGCGTCGCGGACGCCCGTCGCAGCGCATCAAGGATTTCTTCATCGGTGGCATCCGGCTTAACGAACAGGAGGTTCTCGCGAATCGTACCTGAAAACAGTTGCGGATCCTGGGTCACAAAACCAATCTGCCGGCGGATCGGGTTGTAACGAAGCTCGTTTACGGGAATACCATCGATATAGATCGTGCCGCTGATCGGGGTGTAGAGACCAACCAGCAATTTGACCAGCGTAGACTTCCCTGACCCGGACGGTCCGACGAATGCGATCGTGTCTCCAAGCCGCGCTTCGAAGGTAATGTCATCGATTGCATTCTCGGTCGCGGTACGATGTCTGAAGACGACGTTTTCAAACCGCAGGTCCTCGAGTTCACCGATATCGACTGGCGCTTCCGGCCGCTTTTCAACCGGCTTTTTCATCAGCTCGTCAAACATCTTCATTGAGGTCTCAGCCTCCCGGTAATTCAATATGATCTTTCCGAGATCCTGAAGCGGGACGAGGGTCGCGGTGAGGATGAATTGCATCGAAATGAGTTCCCCTGCTGTGAGCGTCTTGCGAAAGATCAGCCACAAGAGCATGAAAAGGATGGACTGCTTGAGCAGATTGATGAGCGTGCCTTGAAGGACGGACAGAGTGCGCACCCTCTTCACCTTCTCCATTTCAAGATCGAATATCCTCCTGGTGTACAACTGCAATCGTCGGATTTCGGGGTATGTCAGGCCCAGGCTCTTGACGAGTTCAATGTTTCGCAATGATTCGGTGATGGTTCCCGCCATGCGCGCGGTCTCGCGGAAGATCATACGCTGAACTGACTTCATCTTTTGGCTGAGCAGGCCGGTAAGCCCACCGAGTATCAGTACTCCAACCAGAAAAACCGGAATCAGCATCCAATGTCTGGTGATCCCGTACCAGACCAGAAAGCCAACGCCTACGAGCGACGAAAAGAGGATGTTGACAACTGCATTGATGAACTTTTCGGTATCGGTCCGGACTTTTTGCAGGATCGCGACGGTCTCGCCACTGCTTCGGCCCTCAAATTCCTGGTATGAAAGCCGGAGCGTTTGCCGCAAGCCATCGTTGAACACCTGCATACCGAACTTCTGCACGACCAGTGTCAGGACATAATCCTGGAACGTTCTGGCGACGCGCGCTGCGAGCGCCACAACCGCGGCCACCAGCAGCCACCACAAAGCTCCACGAACGAGAATGTCGTCCGGCTTGTTGTCCGGGTTGAGGGCGTACCGATCAATGATCCTTCCGAAGATCAATGGGTCGATCAACGTCAACGTTTGCGCCACACCAGCCAGCAGCAGGGCCAGCGCAATCCAGGAGCGGAGCGGTCGAATGTACTTCCATATGGTGTGCATGAATAACCTGGCCGTCTATCTCTTGTCAGTTGACGATGTCCCAGCCGCAGAGTGGTCGGTGAAATGTTGCGACATGCCCAGGGTCATACTCCCGGCAATCCGTTCATATTAAGCTGGCACAAGCCTGCGTGAATACCAGGCGCAGGGCGTGAGCCTCGGTGCTGATAAGCGATTGTGAGCAACAGTTGAAACGCATATCATATTCTCAGCAGCTTTAGTAAGTCCGCGCCCCTGGAATAGATTTCCCGTGACGCTCTAAAGATATTTTCGAGCAGCTTGGCTTTTGGAGGTGGGATGCTGCGTTTTGTACGCTTGGCAGTTTCGCTGTTGATACTGGGATCTGGCGCGATTCCATTGCTGCCATGGCTCGATGGAGCCAATCCCACCGCTGCCGATTTGCACACGTCCAGCTATACTCAAAAAGTCCGGCCCCTGACCATCAAAGATGAGACAACCGAGGCCGAACTTGCGCGCGGGTTTAAGCAAACTGTCCGCCCCTTCATCACTGCGTATTGCCTGGGTTGCCACAGTGGTTCCACGCCCGAGGCCAGCTTCGATCTGCAACGCTACTCAACGATGGAATCTGTGGCTGACGACTTCCCTCACTGGGCACTCGTGCTCAGCAAACTGACGGCGAAGGAGATGCCACCCACGGAGATGAAGCAACCGCCGGAGGAACTGCGCCGGCAGGTGATCGAGTGGATCGCGGCGCTGCGGAAGAACGAGGTGCGCAAGCATGCCGGCGATCCGGGGCCCGTGCTGGCAAGGCGGCTTAGCAATGCAGAGTACAACTACGCCGTCCGCGACCTGATAGGCGTGGACCTCCGTCCGGCGCGCGAATTCCCTATTGACCCCGCCAACCAGGCCGGTTTCGACAACTCGGGTGAGTCGTTATCGATCTCGCCACTGCTTATGTCGAAGTAGCTGGACGCCGCGCGGCAAGTAGCGAATCACCTGGTCCTCAAACCAGATGGGTTCTCCTTCGCACCTTTTCCGATGCTGGTCGAGACGGATCGAGAGAAGTATCCGATTCAGCGGATCGTGGATTTCTACGATCGCCAACCCACCGATTTTGCCGACTACTTTGAGTCTGCATGGCACTACAAGCATCGCGTCGCATTAGGGCAGCCATCGGCCACCCTGGCGGGGGTTGCCGTACAGACTAAGGTAGCCCCTCAATACCTGGGCATAATCTGGCAAGCGTTAGAGCAAACGAAGGAAGAGGTGGGCCCGCTCCCAAAGCTTCAGGCGATGTGGAGGCACTTGCCAGACCCGAAAGGCAATCAGCCCGGCATGGTCAGCGCCAATATTGCACGTGCCACTCGTGAAGGGTGTGTGGCGATGAGCGACTTTGTCGCTAAAATCCGCCGGCACACGGAGAGACTGTTTCCCATCCTTGAATCGCCGGGCTTCAGCACCAACTTTCAGCCGGTGACGTTTTACAGGAACCGGCAGCTCGCGGCCCACCGGCGGGAGTTCGACCCCTCCGCGCTGCGCGTCGAAGGCGAAGCATCGCAGCGGGAATTCGTCGTCACGAGAGGACCCACCTTTGGCAACGAGGAACAGCAGGAGCTCAAGAAAGCCGTCGCCACATATATCAAGGAGCGGCAGGAGGATATCGACCTGGTGGTTCCGGCCGGGGAGCGCGCCCGCTATGAGGCCGCATTTGCGCACTTCAGTTCCTTGTTCCCGACGGCATTCTGTCTTCGGGAACGCGGCCGCTTCTATCCGATCAACTCAATGGACAAAGGACGCCTTCTCGGAGCAGGCCTGCACAACGTGATGGGCTATTTCCGCGACGACACTCCGCTCATCGAACTTATCCTCGATGAGAAGAAGAAGAAGGAACTCGATACGCTCTGGCACGAGTTCGACTTCATTTCCGATTACACCGTCCGCACCTACTCTCAGTTCGTGTTTAACGGCGGCGACGGAGGTCGTGGGATTCCGGTGATTCGGCCGGGACCTAATGAGTTCGCTACTCAAACCGCCATTGTCCGCATGCGGGACCAGTATCTGGCGAAGTCGCCTGCGGGGACCAATGCTTTGATACTTGAAGCGCTCAAGTACTACTTCGACCGAACGAACAATGAGATCCGGTGGGTTGAAAAGGCGCGTCTTGAAGCGGAGCCGCGTCATCTCGACGCCCTGCTGAAGTTTGCGGGGCGCGCATACCGCAGGCCTCTGATAAAGGAGGAGCGCGACGAGATAATCGCCTATTATCGCGAGCTTCGTCAGAAGGGCCATCTGACGCACGAAGAGGCCGTGCGCGGATCCATCGCCAGTCTTCTGGTTTCGCCGGACTTCCTCTATCGAGTCGACCTGGTGGACTCGAATGCGAGAATCTCCGTCAAACCCGACAATCCAACTGCAGCTTCAGCCTATCGCCCGCTGTCCGGCAACTCACTCGCCAGCCGGCTGAGCTTCTTCCTCTGGTCAAGCATGCCCGATGAAGAACTACTCGCTCAGGCCGCTGCCGGTGACCTGGGGAAACCGGCTGTATTGAAGGCGCAGGTTCGCCGAATGTTGAAAGACGAGCGCGCACGCGGGATGGCCACGGAATTCGCGGGCAACTGGCTGGACTTCCGCCGGTTTGAGGATCACAACGCGGTGGACCGCGAACGCTCCCCCGTTTTCACCAACCAGCTTCGAGAAGCAATGTTCGAGGAGCCCATCCGGTTCATTGGGGACGTGATCCAACATGACCGGCCGGTCCTGGACTTGTTGTACGGCAACTACACGTACGTGAACGGCGTGCTCGCGCGACACTACGGCATGCCCGTGCCAACCGCTTCGGACGAATGGTTCCGGGTGGATAACGCGCGTGAGTATGGTCGCGGCGGCCTGCTTCCGATGGCGGTGTTCCTGACCAAAAACGCGCCTGGTCTGCGAACGAGTCCGGTCAAGCGTGGATACTGGGTTGCCCGCCGGGTGCTGGGCGAAGTAATTCCACCGCCGCCACCTGTGGTCGCTGAACTTCCTCGCGACGAATCAAAATCGGATCTGCCAGTGCGCGATCTGCTGGCCAAACACCGGGAAAGCGTGGCCTGCGCCTCCTGCCATGCCCGTTTTGATTCCTTCGGCCTGGCGTTTGAGGGGTATGGGCTCCTGGGGGAGAGGCGAACCCGGGACCTCGCCGGGCGCGCTGTGGATGCGCAGGCAACATTCCCGGGTGGCAATCAGGGAACTGGCATCGATGGTCTTCGAAGCTATATTCGAGTTCATCGCGAGTCGGATTTTCTGAATAATCTCTCTACAAAGATGCTTGCGTACGCGCTTGGCCGCACGCCCTTACTTTCTGACGAACCGCTTCTCGAAGCGATGCAGACGAAGCTGGCGCCAAGCGGGTACAGGGTATCCGCGCTCATCGAAACCATTGTCATGAGCCCGCAGTTCCTCAACAGACGAAGCTCCGACGCCTCTCAGCCGAACGTTACAAGGACTTCCTGGCAGAAAGTTGGTAATCATCGTGCCCGATAAAATGGATCCATCTGCCAATCAGACTGCCCGCCGCGCGTTTCTTCGCGGCGTGGGAGTGACCATGGCATTGCCGTGGCTTGAATCGTTCGGCGCGAACGCATCGACGGTGAGCGCCGATGCGTTCCCCAAGCGCTTTGGGGTGGTTTTTCTCGGCTGTGGTGTCAACGAGGATCACTGGGGATCTCAAGGAGCCGGGCCGGAGATGAAGCTGAGCAAATCGCTTGCGCCTCTCGAACCCTTGAAGAGCAAGATCAACGTGATTCATGGGCTTTTCAACAAGGGGGCCACAGGCTTGGGCATTCACCCCCCGCAGACAGGGAGCCTCCTGACTGGTGCGACGCTTAGCAAGGGGGCCGTGCTTCGTTCCGGTATCTCCGTTGACCAGATGATCGCCAGCAGGATGGGCCAGGAAACGCTGCAGTCGAGCATGGTGCTCGCCTGCGAACAGCCCATCACGGGATTTCACGAGACGAATTTTTCGTTGGCATACAGTTCTCATATTTCGTGGCAGAGTCCGGACTCCCCTGTCCCCAACGAGATTTATCCGTCGTTGGCGTTTGACATGCTGTTTGAGAACCGAGGAAATCTCCTCAACCTCAGTATCCTCGACCGGGTGAAGGAGCGCGTTGAACGTTTGAATCGCAAGATCAGTTCGAGTGACAGTGCCAGGCTGGATGAATTCCTCACGAGCGTACGCGAGGTGGAGAAGCGCGTTGACGTCATGCGAAAGGAGAAGGACAAAACCGATGACCTGGCAAAGTCGAGGGCCCGCCCGGTTTGGAGCTTGGAGCGACCAGCCAACGGTTTGCCGGAGGACCTCCGTGAACACGCCAGGCTGATGTTGGACCTCATCGCAATCGCATTTCAGACGGATAAGACGCGCGTTGCCACGCTACTGATTTCGCGCGACCTCTCGGCAATGTACTACCCATTCCTCGATGTCAGACAGGGGCACCACGGCGCTTCTCACGCCAACAACAACGACGAATACGAACGGATCACTCGCTGGCACGTGAGCCAGTTTGCCTATCTTGCATCGAAGCTTGATTCCATGCCGGAAGGCAACGGCACGATCTTGGATAACTCGTGTCTCATATTTCTGTCCAACTTGTGGGTCGGTAGAACGCACGACAACTCGCGGTTGCCGATGGTGCTCGCTGGCGGGCTCGGCGGC
>JBDTUW010000265.1:0-6193 GCA_040007555.1 Acidobacteriota bacterium
CAGTGTCTTTCTCAATTCGCAGAGCGCACCGCTCAAGGAGGGCCTGATGGGAGGGACTCTTTCAACTGCGTGGCCGCTGCTGCGAGTTGCCCAACTCCAGCCAAAAATGGAATACCGGGGAATAAAGAAGTTCCTTGATCGCCAGTTGCACGAAGTGAGCTATCGCGCCGCGAAGGGTGGCGGAGATGTCAAGATACAACTCTACTTCGATCCGGCAACATTTCGTCATGTGGCAAGCAAATATGCCTTTGAGATCGGTGCTGGAGTTGGTACGCGAGAGTCATCCAATGAGAATCCCGAGAGTTACTACTCGGTGACCGAGATATTTGACGACTTCCGGGCTGTTGATGGGTTGACCCTCCCCTTCAAGTACAGGCTGCAATATAGCGCCGAGAATAAAAACGCCTCGTCGCTTTATGATTGGACTGTCATCGTTGCCTCGATCTCTCACAACCAGAATCTTGATAACCAGGTCTTCGTCATCAAATAAGACCCTTGCGGTCTTATTCTCAAGATATTCAGCCTAATTCTGTTCCGACCCTATCATCATGGCCAAAGTTGACTTGAAGAGATGTCCATGGTGCGGGGATGACCCGCTTTATCAGCAGTATCACGATCTCGAGTGGGGTCTACCAGTGCACGACGATACGCGGCTCTTCGAGATGCTGATCCTCGAAGGAGCACAGGCTGGCCTCTCCTGGATAACAATTCTTAGAAAGCGGCAGCACTATCGCGCTGTTTTCGACGGCTTTGATGCCGGTAAGATTTCCGAATACGATGAAGGAAAGGTAGCCCTGCTCATGGCAGATCCGGGAATTGTCAGAAACAGGCTCAAAATAGGGGCGACGATCAGGAATGCCCGGGCTTTTCTTGAGATACAGGGAGAGTTCAAGACCTTTGATCGCTTTCTCTGGAACTACGTCGATGGCCAACCCCTCCAGAACCGGTGGAGTGAGATGCGCGAGGTGCCGGCGAGAACAGAGCTTTCCGATCTAATATCAAAGGATCTGAAGAAGCGAGGGATGAGCTTCGTCGGATCCACCATTATCTATGCCTATCTACAGGCTGTTGGAGTCGTAAATGACCATCTTATTGGCTGCTATCGTCATCCCTCGCGTAGTATGCGCAGTCGAATAAAGGTCAAATAACTGGTATCCTCAACGTTGGCAGGAACGTCTAAAGCCTGTTCGAGCATTTTGAGGCAATCCGCGCCAAAGCGGGCAGGCGATCCAAACCCAGTATGCTGAGGTAAATACGCCGATTTTGGCTTGATCCGATACGGCCAGGAAACTAGAATAACCACTCCATACAACCTGGAGGAGAGAAACAAAATGAAACGTGTGTTCACCTTATGTCTTGGCTTCGGCGTTGTGCTCGCTGGGCTGTTCCTGCTGGATGGTCCCGGCAGAGCTAAAGAAAAGACCGCCGCTACGGTTACCTTTACCAAGGATGTAGCGCCGATCCTCTTTGCAAATTGTGCGACGTGTCATCGTCCGGGTGAGATGGCGCCGATGTCGCTGCTTTCTTACAAGGAAGTTCGGCCCTGGGCAAGATCGATTCGGGAAAAGGTCGTTAGCCGCGAGATGCCGCCCTGGTATGCCGACCCGAATCACGGGCAGTTTGCAAACGATCCTAGTCTGAGCGCCGAACAGATTGAAACAATCAAGAACTGGGTCGACGGCGGCACCAGGGAAGGCAATCCCAAAGATCTCCCGCCTGCGCCGAAGGCATCCAATATCGGTTGGAAGTTCGGAGAGCCGGATATCGTGCTCTCAATGTCAGCGGAGGCCACTATTCCGGCTGATGGGACTATTCCATACCGATACTATGCGGTCCCAACAAACTTCACCGAGGACAAGTTCGTGCAGTTTGCTCAGATCAAGCGAGGCGACCCGCGAGTCGTGCATCACGTCATTGTCAGTGTTCGAGAGCCAGGTCAGGGACCCCTCCCGGAGGCCGGTGAGATCAACCGAGCCGGTCAGCAGCGAGTCAATCCCGAGGTTGCCCGTGATCCCCAGCGACAGCAGCAGGCAGCTCAACGTGAGAACAATCCAGACTCGATGCTTCTCGGATGGGCGCCTGGGATGAGCCCGCTGACTCTCTCGCAAGGCAATGCAAAGCTCGTTAAGAAGGGCTCAGTGCTCGTTTTCCAAATGCACTACACCGCGAATGGCGTCGCTTCGAAGGATCGCACGGCAATCGGCCTCTATTTCGCGAAAGGCCCTGTTGAGAAGCGAATGATCACTCGAGGTGTGACGACGGATCCGCGCAAGCTGGTCATCCCCGCTGGGGATTCCAACTTTGAGTCACGCTCATCGTATGTGTTTAACGAAGACTCACACATCTACATGTTCATGCCGCATATGCATGTTCGTGGGAAGGACTTCGAATACAAACTGGTCTATCCGGACGGCAAGGAAAAGATCCTCCTCAAGGTGCCGAAGTATGACTTCAACTGGCAGCTTTCCTATTTCCTGAAGGAACCACTGGCTGCGCCGAAGGGCAGTCGGCTTGAGTGCGTGGCACATCACGATAACTCGCTAAACAACAAGTTCAATCCCGACCCGACCATCACTGTCCGCTGGGGCGATCAGACCTGGGAAGAAATGATGATTGGCTGGATTGACTACACCGTCGATGGACAATCGCTGCGGCCGTCACAGGCCGCAGCGCGGTAGTATCCGCTGCTGACGACTCCAGGTAGAGAGAAGCCGGATATCTTGGATCAAGTTGCATCTGAGATATCCGGCTCCTTTGTTTTTCCGGACGGAGATGACGGGCTCGAGAGAGACGAGTTTTTGAGTGATGGACGGAGGTGTCGCGTGAAGAGACAGTTTTGGCTTTCACTCACGATCATATTAATGGTCCTGAGGAGTACTCCTCAAGGTTCTGCTCTTCAAGCTCAGGCAGAATATGGACCAGCGAAGGGTACGCTTGTCATCGTCGGTGGCGGCTCCACAGACGACACCGGCATCATTGAGAAGTTCATCGAACTGGCGGGAGGCACCGACGCTCACTTTGTCATCATTCCAACCGCGGGCGGCAATAGGGCAGCAGACGGAAAGCTGAGGGTTTACAACGAAGACGAGACCATTGCGCCCTGGAAGCGACGAGGACTCAAGAACGTCCGTATGCTTCATACGCATGATCCAAAAGTGGCCGATACTGAAGAGTTCACCAGGCCCCTCAAAGGAGCGAGTGCCGTTTGGTTCAACGGCGGTAGACAGTGGAATATCGTCGACTCCTACATGAATACGTTGACCTCTCGTGAACTCCACAAAGTGTTGGAAAGGGGAGGCGTCATTGGTGGAAGTTCAGCGGGTGCCACCATCCAGGGCTCTTATCTCGTTCGTGGAGACGTCGCTGGTCCCGATATCGTTATGTCTCCGGAGCCCGAGCATCAGGCAGGCTTTGGCTACCTCCGGAGATCTGCGATCGATCAGCACATTAATACCAGAAACCGCTGGGATGATCTGATCCCGGTCATCAGGAAATGCCCAGACCTGCTCGGAATTGGCCTGTCCGAAGGAACTGCAATTATCGTCAGTGGAGACAGATTCGAAGTCATGGGTGCCTGGAAAGTAGCCATTCACGACAATACCAGACAATACCATCCCTGGGAGAAGCCGTACTTCGTCCTCTCAACGGGTGATGTTTACAACATGAAAACCCGGGCCATCGAGAAGTATGGGATTGGAGTCCGTGACCGCCGCCCGACGACCACAGGCGGTAGAACGGGAGTGCAGTCTTCAAAGCCAACCACACCGCCATAGGCCCAATGCCGCAAATAGGAATCTTTCTTGAACTAAGCTTTGGGGTGAGGCTATAGTCGCGCTATGTACGATCCAGCGGCTGAGCGATTCTATCGCGATCTTCCGAGATACATTCAGATTACAGAGTCGATTCGACAGGAAATTACTTCCGGCGCGCTTCCGCCTCACTCAAAGCTGTCCTCAGAGTTTGAGTTGATGAAGAAGTACGGTGTTGCCCGCGCGACGATCAGGCGAGCGCTGGCCCGTCTGCAGGAAGAAGGATTGACCTATTCTCGCCGGGCAGTCGGAAGCTTCGTAGCCGAGCCAAGAGTGCACCAGGACCTCGACCATCTTTTCAGTTTCACGGAGTTTATGGCCTATCGTGGCTTGAAGGCTGGATCGCGATTACTGCAGGCTGAAATAAGACAGCTTTCTGAGGTCAACTCGCCGATTCTCTCGGAGCTGAAATTGAGGGTTGGTGAGCGAGTCATTTTCGTTCAGCGGCTCCGTCTCGGAAATGACCAGCCACTAGTGATCGCAAATACTTGCCTCCCAGAGCGTCTGTTCCCGGACTTTCTCAGCAATGATCTCGAACACAAATCGGTCTACGAGATCATGGAGACTCGATATGGGCTTAAGCCTGATGACGCCATACAGACGTTTGAGGCGGTCACGCTTGAAGAGAAAGATGCAGCTCTCCTGACCGTTGCCCCGCACGCACCCGCGTTGCTCATCACTCGTGTCGGGTATGCCAAAGGAGTTCCGGTAGAGTATGCAACCGATTACTACCGAGGCGAACGCACCAGATTTCGCGTTCGCCTCGGTGTCATCGAGTAGCCTTCCTTAGAAGGAGACTTTCAGAGCAAACTGCACCTGACGAGCTGGAAACGCGCTGCGGGTCTGGCCGAAGCCGCCGGTCGCAGTCACCCTTCCATTTGCATCAAAAACCAATCCTGTGGCTGTACCACTTGGGTTGCCAAAATTGGTTTTGTTGAGGGCATTGAAGAATTCCGCGCGGAACTCAACCCTCGACGTTTCATTGATAAAGGGCAGTGCAAAGCTCTTTTGCAGCCCGAGATCGAGTTGATAGAATGAAGGCCCTCGCCCGATATTGCGTCCGGCATTGCCAAATGGACTCGTGACGGACGGCAGTCGAATCGCTTCGGCATTGAAGTAACGGTCGATCGTGCGCTCGTCCTTCGGCAGAATCGGATTGCCCACCAGGTTGGGACGAAGTGCGATTCCACCGAGGAATGAGGGCAGGTTTGCAGTTACAGGAGACGGCGTGTAACGGAAGTTGACCGTCTGACCGCTCGTCATAGTATTGATCCCGCTGAGCATCCAGCCTCCGATTACGGCGTCCAGCAGATAATGCGAGTTCGCCATATAGGCTCGGCCGCGTCCAACAGGAATCTCCCAGACGACTGATGTTGTGTTGTTGAACGGCTGATCGTAAGCGCCGGGACCACGGTCAGCAGCAATATCATAAACGTTCTGTGGATTCCCGGTATTTCCTGCTGGCTCCTCCAGTACCTGGCTGACGTTATCGATAGCCTTCGACCAGGTGAACGAGTTGAGAGCATATAAGCCTCTCGAGAACCGGCGTTCGAATTTCACCTGAAGCGCATGATAATTCGAGAAGGCCGAAGGAAGCGCTGCCGAAATCGATCGGAATCCGATGATTGGGCGACGAGCGTCCAGTGAAGGCTTTTGCGCTGCGGGCAAAGCATTCTCAGCCTCGGTAAGTGGGCGTGCCTGGTTGAGATCTGCGAGGGTCACCATCTTGATCGCATGGTTTCCGACATACGCAATATCAATCAGCATGTTCGGAGTCAGCTCACGCTGGATTGAAAGTTGCCAATTCTGAATATACGCAGTGCGCGTGTCACGAGGGACGTAAAGCACGACGTTGTTGGGGAGGTTTGTTGGGTAGCCATCCTGCGTTGGGCGAAAGCAGTTGTCCGCAAAGACATTGCCGACGCAGCGGGGAAGTGCCGCGTTCAATGTGACATTGGCGCGCGTAATCTGAGGAAAATTGGTTGCCAGGATGTCGGCGCTGCCCAATCGATTGAAGTGGACATACCCGATGCCATAACCACCGCGGACAACCATCTTATCCATCGCGTTCCACGCGAACCCGAGGCGAGGCGCAAAGTTGTTGCGATCCGGATTAACCAGCGACCGGTTATAAAGCGACCCGGACGTTGCCTTGATGATCGTGTTGGTCTTGGGGTCATAATTCGACAGGCGGTTCTCGGCCTCGTAATACGGCGTTGCAAACTCATATCTCACGCCCAGGTTGAGTGTCAGCTTTTGATTGACTTTGAAATCGTCCTGCACGTAGCCGTAATGAAGTCGACGTCGAAGATGGACGACGAGTAGATCCGCAAACTCATACTGCGATCGCGCGCCAAACATAAAGTCGGCGAGATTGAAAAGCT
>JBDTUW010000266.1:0-6171 GCA_040007555.1 Acidobacteriota bacterium
AGCCCCCGTGACACCATAAAGCTGATCAGCCATCTGGCGTTGCCACGCGCGCCGGTCAAAATAAGCACTTCCCATCAAGCGTTTCAACCCGTAACCACATAGCGCCCCGACCGTCAGTCCCAGCAGAACCAGCTTCATCCCCTGCCACACCACCATGCGCAAGACATTCCCGGTTTGAGCACCGAGTGCCATTCGCACCCCAATCTCATTTGTTCGCTGGGTTACAGAGTAGCCAAGCACGCCTGACATGCCGATGGCAGCGAGCAACAATGCCACCGCGCCGAAAAAGCTCAGCAGTCTGGCATACAAGCGCTCCTGTCCAAGACTGCGTTCGGAGCGCTCGGTTTGAGTCCCGACTTCCGTTACCGGCAAATTGCTGTCAAGGTCGCGCACTGCCTGTCGAATCCCTGCCGCAAGCGCCGTTGGCTCCCCTGTAGTTCGCACCGAAAAGTACATCTCTCCGACGGCTGGCCCATCCTGCAACCACGGCGTGTAGAGCAGCGGCTCCAGGTCATTGCGCTGGCTGTTGTATTTGGTGTCGGCAACAACCCCGATAATCTCCACGTCGCGCTTGTCGTCGGTGTCTACGACGTGCTTACCGAGCACATCTGCGTTCGGAAAGAAGCGGCGTCCGAAGGTCTGATTGACGATCGCAACTTTCGGCGATTCCGGATGGTCTGAGGGCGCAAAGGCACGACCGGCAATCAGCGGAATCTCCAAAGCGGAAAAGTAGTTCTCTCGAACCATCTGACGGTTCGTCGTGTGCGACCCGCCGGCCTTCTCCGTCTCACCCGGCAGCAACACATCAGTATTCCAGCTATAGTGAGAGATCAACGGGATGCGACCGAAGGTGGCCGCGCGGACGCCTGGCATTGTGTCAAGCCTCGAGAAAAGCTGATTGTAGAACCCGACGAGCCGCTCGCCCTTATACCCGCCCTGCCCCGGCGATACAGAAAAGAGCAGCAGATTCTCCTGATTGAAACCGAGGCTGACGCGTTGCAGGTTGTAGAGCGTCCGGATAAACAACCCGGCACCGACAAGGAGCAGCAACGACAATCCCACCTGCGCGACGACCAACCCCTTGCTTATTCGCGACACAGCGCTGGTGTTGCGGCGGCTTTGTTTAAGTCCGCTCGCCACGTCCATCCTCGTCGCTCGCCATGCAGGTACGAGCCCAAACACAATTCCCGTAAGTAGTGAAACAGTAAAGGTGAATGCGAGCACGCGCCAGCTCAAGCTGAGATCGACATTCTCCGGGAGAAACCCCGCGTCCTTGTTAGTCAGAGCGACAAGGGCGCTCTTGCCCCAGAACGCAAACAGTACTCCGACAGCCCCGCCCAGCAGGGAGAGCAGTAGGCTCTCGGTCAGGAGTTGCCGGATCAGGCGCCACCGTCCCGCCCCAACCGCCAGCCGCACTCCAATTTCCGGGCCGCGCAACGCCGCCCTCGACAACAGAAGGTTGGCAACATTGGCGCAGGCAATCAGTAGAACCACGCCCACGACAAGCAACAATCCATAGATCGTCTTCGAATAAATCTTGCGGCTTTCCAGCATGCCGCGACTCCCGGACAGCGCGAGCAGACGAGGATAGTCCTTCTGCTCGATCTGAGCGGGCTCGTTGTCTTTCCGCGGCGCCGGCATGATTTCGAGAGCTGCGGATTGAAACGTACTCTCCAGACTCTCACGCGCTTGTTCCCGCGTCGCCCCGGGTTTTAGCCGGCCCATCAGATGCAGCCACCAGATACCCGGTTTGTCGGCTTTCGCCATTCCCGAACCCTCGCCGAGCAAAACCGGTTCAAAGGAGATCGGGACCGTGATCGCCGGATGCTGATCGACCTGCAGAGTGCCTCGAAAAGCCTCCGGCGTCACTCCGATGATAGTAAACGGCGTATCGTTCAGTTTCAGTTGCTGGCCCACCACCAAGGCATCTGACCCAAATCGCTCCTGCCAATACTGATGGCTGAGCACCACTACCGGTGGGGCCCCCGGCTTGTCATCAGCATCGATGATCGTTCGCCCCAGTATCGGTTCAACGCCAACGCCGGCATAGTATGAGCCGGAGACGCCCTGCCCTCTGACGATCTCGGCCTGGTCCCTCGCCACCGCGCTCAGCCCGTAAATCGGAGCAAAGGCAAAGAAGCTCGACAAGGGGCTGGTGCCATCTCGGAACGTCTGCTGAAGGTTTTCAAAGGTGTCGTATCGGAAGAGCGACGCGCCGCGCGTTCCTGGCGGTCCTGACACAAAGGTGCCGCGCATTCCGTTCGTGCGAAACGCCCGACCCGCCTGCCACTCGAGGAGCACCAATCTCTCAGGCTCCTTGACCGGCAGCGTCTTCAGGAGTACGGCGTCGACAACGCTGAACAGTGCCGTGTTGGCTCCGATCCCCAAAGCCAGCGAGAGAACCGCAACGAACGTAAACCCTTTGTGCTTGAGTAACAGTCGCAGTCCGTAGCGCACGTCTTGAAACATTCGATCCTCCTCTTCAGCTAGGCAATCCAGGGAAGCTCGATGCGCGCCGTAACAATCGCGTGGTCGGCCAAAATCTTTCCCTGAGCGTCTGATGGATACGCCGCCATCACTACTTTTGGTGAAGTCGCGTCGCGAATGACCGAGACCCCGCGCACCAGGACATAGTCGATGTAGCTGCGGCCAAGAACTATCTTGCCATCGGCGATGCGCTGCAGCGTCCCGCCGCTCATTTCATTGGTGTCTGAGAGAATGAACCCCGCCTGCTTCACGCTCGCAAACATCGGCTCATCGGGTGCACCATTCAGGTCTCCGCCCATGATCACCGGCCCCCCACGGGAGTACGTCTTGAGGTCGCCTAGAAGCATTTCCATCTGCGTTTTTCGGGTCGCGCTGTCTCGAGCCGAGCTCTCAAGATGAGTCGCGACCACTGTCACATCGCGACCGAGTTTAATCGTTGCAAAGAGCGCCATCCTCCCGCCCAGCCGCTTCTGTTCCTGTTCTGATTGAGAGGCGCCATACTCTTTCCCGGCATACCATTTCTCGATTCCGGGAAAGCGCAACATGCGAACATTGTGCAACGGATACTTAGAGAGAATCGCGTTACCGTGATAGCCCATCTGGTTTTCGCCAGGGTAGTCAATTCGCTCCTGCGGTTCGCCTCCGGTGAACTCAAGAAATTCTACGCCATAGGCGAAGTTCATCCGCAAAGCTGCTGCCATTTCCCGAGTCGTGTGCTGGTTTGAGGACCTCGCCATGCCGAGATCCATTTCGCCCAGAAGGATGATGTCGGGATCGCGTAGCGCGGGAGTCTCCTGTATCAATCGCACGCCGTCGCGCCAATACCGTCCGCGTTCAGTATTCCAGGCGATTATTCGCAATGCCTTCCGCGGGCGCTCGCTTGCCGCAGTGTTAAACACCTCGATATCTGAAATCTCGGGGATCAGGCCATTGAGTTCGGTCGTTGTCTTCTTCGCGACATTCTCGTCAAGCGCTCGTCTTCGCTCTTTGCTGATGACTCGCAATGCCTTAACGGCGCGTGAACTACGCACAGGGGTGCCCGCTGTCTGTGCCAACGCCGTGCTCCAGAGAGGCAGGGCCATACCGGCCAGAAATATTCTTCGCTTCATTTTCAGTGTCGCCCCCGATTAGTTGGTAATTCTTAGTTGCCGCACGCAGTGTAAGGCCACGAAAGGATGGGGTACAGAGAGAGCCCGCGTAACGCTCAATTTGCAAGACTGTCTTGAGACCCGATGATGACGCCGATTCTCACGCTCCCGAATCGGCATCGCGGACAAAAGGCTTCAGGAACGTGGGCGAAGCCGCATGTGAAGCAGGGGAAATGGCTTGCCGAGACCGTCGGTTTCCGAGCGTCCCTCAGTCACAAATCCCATGTGCAGATAGAAGCCCACGGCCTGCTCATTTTGTTCATTGACGTCCACCGTCGTCACACCAAGATTGTCGACGGCGTATCGCAGCAGATTCCGACCGATTCCGGTACCGCGTCCTGCGGGATCGATAAATAATGCCTCGAGCTTGTGTTCCGAGATGCCGGCGAACGCGGTGACCTGACCGTTTGCTCCGCGAACGCAGACCAACCTTTCCAACTTCAGCAGCCCGTGGCCAACGAGCGGTCTGAGAAAGGCGATGTCGGACTCGGACAGAAAGTGATGCGTCGCGCGAACAGACGCCTCCCAGACCTCGATCAGTCTCGCGAGATCCGCTTCCGTGACAAGCCCGATTCCCGGTTTCGGACGCATTGAGCACTTCCTCCAAAACTTCGATTGCCGTATCTGTTGGCCTTATTATTGTCGGAACTGCCGGTCGGTGCTACTCGATTGGTTCATTTGTTGGAATTCAGTTTGTAGCGGGTGGCGACTGTAGGGGCGGGGCTTGTCCCCGCCCGGATTTTCGGTAGGCGCAAGCGGGCAGGGACAAGCCCTGCCCCTACGGCCCTTCCACGCGGGACGTGTTTCAAACGCTGGCGCACCCCGCGGGCCATTCTCGCGTGTTATATTTCAGCAACTCTGACAGGACGGTTTGCGGAAAGGAAGATGGATATGGATTCAATCAGCGCCGAGCACGGACATGACGTTTACTATCTCGAAGACCTCGAAGTTGGGCTCAAGTTTACGACGGCCTCCTATACGATCGACGAGGATCAGATACGCGCGTTTGCCTCTGAATTTGATCCTCAACCCTTTCATCTCGATGAGACCGCCGCGATGGACACTCTCTTCAAGGGTCTCGCCGCCAGTGGCTGGCACACGGCTGCGATCACGATGCGCCTGCAGGTTAAGAGCGGTCTTCCGCTGGCCGGTGGAATGATCGGCGCTGGCGCTGAGATCACGTGGCCACTCCCGACGCGCCCCGGTGACATCCTGCGTGTCGAAGGTGAGATCGTCGAAATCAAACCATCACGCTCTCGGCCGGACCGCGGGATCATCACCGTCCGCAGCGAAACCAGGAACCAGCGCGGAGAAATTGTGCAAATACTGCAAGCAAAACTTGTGGTCCCGCGCCGGAATCCACGAACTGAGGTCGCGGGATAAGCGAAGTCCCTGGGGAAGACGCTCGGCAAATTAGTGCCTGCCATCTCCTGCTGACCTGAGGATCAGGCACAGATCCCCAAACTCGTGTGTCAGATATCCGGCCAGTTCAAGTTGCTCATTGAGCCTCAGCAGCATCGATTCGGGGAGAAATGCGCGCAGCAACTTGTAATGGCTTTCCGACACATCGTGAGTCCCGGTCAGCAATCCGTCGACGATCTTCGGCCGATACTCTGGTCCGAGCCTCAACGACGTAATTCCGCTCAGACCCGCATCGGCGCTTTCGAGCGCGCGAACCACCGAGGTGCCAATCGCAATCACACGGCCTCCTCTCGCTCGCGTCCGCGCAACTGCATCCATCGTCGCCAGCGGGATCTCGAACGCCTCGACAAGCGGCAGCTCCTCATCAATCCTCGCATCTCCGGTTGAGGAGAGGCCCGCCCCGTGAGTCAACGCCACGACCTGCACTCCCATACGCAAGAGCTTCAGCAAGAGGCTCCATTTGAGCGCATAGCCCGCGCTCGGCATCTCCGCGGCCCACGGGCGACCGCCATAGATGTTCTGCACCGACCACAGGTCAAGCTCCCCCTGCATGTAAGAATACTGAATCGGTTTACCGTATTGATACAGGAGACGCCATAACGCTGGTTCGTCAAGATCGAACTCGAGAGTCAGCAGTCGCTCCGATAACGGGCTCGCTTCGAGAACGGTCGCCTTGAAGTCTTCCGCGAAGCTGACCTCGTCGCCACGACGCAGTCTCGGCGGTGATGGCCGTTTCTCAGTTGGAACCTCCCAGTTGCCTATGCCGAATATGACGGCCTCCCAGACATGTTCTCGCAGTTGACGGGTGAGGCGAATCTCCACCTCATTGTTGTTTTGATCCCGGCCGTGAAGGGACGCGGGCATTGTTGCCGCATCATTGACGACGAGCAGATCGCCCGCCTCGAGATGCTCGGGAAGGTGATCCATCGCGCTATGTTGAAGCTCACCTTCCCGGGCCACAAGCAACCTGATACGAGTCGTGTTACTGCGCGGCGATCTTGCGGGTTTCATCGGGCACCTTCCAATCTGAGGCGACGATCCTCGATCCGCTCGCGATCTGATCCGACTGGCGGATGATGGTATGCACCTGCACATTATTCAACAGGGCATTATC
>JBDTUW010000267.1:0-6166 GCA_040007555.1 Acidobacteriota bacterium
GGATATCCCGCGTCAAGGCATAGCGCGCAAGAAAAAACTACGGCGCTTCCTCTATATCGGACTTGGTTTGATTGCAATTCCGCTGGTGACACTGGGTCTGAGGAACCTCAAGCCGGCGGCGCCGACCGTCGAGCGGGGAACCGTCGTCATCGATGCCGTCAAGCGCGGACCGATGTTGAGAAACGTCCGAGGCCTCGGCACACTTCTGCCAGAAGACATTCGCTGGATTCCAGCTGTCACCAGTGGCCGGGTAGTGAGGCGTCTGGTGCAGCAAGGCACAGAAGTCACTCCCGAGACGGTCCTGCTCGAACTGAGCAATCCCGAACTCGACCAATCCGTCATGGAGGCCGATTCTCAGTTGAATTCAGCTCAGGCTGAATATCAGAACAAGAAAGTGGAGCTTGAGACTCAGCTCCTCAACCAGCAGGCTGCGGCAGCGACCGTGGAGGCCGAGTTTGTCCAGGCCAACCTGACGCTGGAAGCGAATGAGCAACTGGCAAGGGAGGGGCTGGTTTCCAACCTCATCCTCAAACAATCCCGTGGACGTGCAACGGAATTGACGACGCGCTTTGATCTCGAGAAGAAACGAATCGCGATCAACACCGAGGCTGTCAAGACGCAACTTGCGGTGTCGCAGGCCCTACTCGACCAGCGAAAGGCACTTGCGCAATTGCGCCGCCAGCAGAAGGACCAACTCCGCGTGCGGGCCGGCATGCATGGGGTGCTCCAGCAGATGGTTGTCGAGGTCGGGCAGCAAGTCGCTCCCGGAGCGAACCTTGCTCGCGTTGCCGATATGAAGAAGCTCAAGGCTCAGATACGTATCGCGGAAACGCAGCTGAAGGATATGGCCATCGGACAGGTGGCGACCATCGATACACGAAATGGAATTATTCCCGGCCGGGTTATTCGCATCGACCCGGCAGCAGAAAACGGGACGGTTGCGGTTGACGTCGCGCTCGAGGGCGAGCTGCCCCCCGGAGCGCGCCCCGACATGAGCGTTGATGGAAATATCGAACTTGAGCGGCTCGACGACGTACTTTATGTTCAGCGCCCAACTTTTGGACAGGAGAAGAGCACGATCACGCTCTTTAAGCTCGAACCGGATGAGAAGACAGCGACCCGGGTTAAGGTCGCTCTTGGTCGCCAGGCTGTGACGACGATTGAGATCGTCAGCGGGCTCAATGTCGGTGACAAGGTCATCCTCTCCGATACATCCCAATGGGACAACGTCGATCGAATACGTTTGAACTAGCGCGGTAACTTCACCCCCTCAGGAGACAAACAAATGAGTACTTCCGATCCCTTGCTGCGACTCGAAGGTGTAACCAAAGTTTTCTACACCGATGAAGTCGAAACCCACGCGCTTGCCGGCATTCATCTGGACATACAGAGTGGTGAATACGTAGCGATTGCCGGCCCTTCTGGTTGCGGCAAGTCGACATTGCTCTCGATCCTCGGTTTGCTCGACTCGCCCAGCGAAGGCAGCTATTCTCTGAACAACAAGCCAGTTCAGGGTCTGACGGCTTCCGAGCGCGCGCGGATTCGTAATCGAGAGATCGGCTTCATCTTCCAGAGTTTCAACCTGATCGGCGATCTCTCGGTCTTCGAGAACGTCGAATTGCCGCTGACTTACCGTGGCATGAAGGCTTCTGAACGACGCGAGCGTGTGCAGGCGGCACTCGAGAAGGTCGGCATGGCTCACCGCGCCAAGCACCTCCCTTCGCAGCTCTCCGGCGGTCAGCAACAGCGTGTCGCCGTGGCTCGAGCCGTCGCGGGACAGCCCGCCATCCTCCTTGCCGATGAGCCCACCGGAAACCTCGACTCGACCAACGGCGAAGCGGTCATGGAGCTCCTACGGGAACTGCACCGCGAAGGCGCAACGATCTGCATGGTGACGCACGACCCTCGATTTGCCAGACACGCCGATCGCTCCATCCACCTGTTTGACGGACGCGTGGTCGAAGAGGATCACAGCCCCAAGGCTGAAAAGGAGCTCGAAGAGAGCGGCTTCGACATGCATTAAAAGCGGCACTAGAGCGGGCGCGCAGCAT
Organism: Acidobacteriota bacterium; assembly: GCA_040007555.1. Lineage (GTDB taxonomy): Bacteria > Acidobacteriota > Blastocatellia > RBC074 > RBC074 > JANNRD01. The sequence continues at coordinate 2,052 of JBDTUW010000267.1, forward strand.
CAAATCGCGCAAAGACCGAAGACCGAGGGAAGCAGCAGACGAGAGCGAGAACACTTCTTCTCACGTCTCTGCTTTTCCTTTTGGCAGAAAAGGGGGACTGGACGATGGACACCCTTCTTCAGGATTTGCGCTTCGGGTTGCGGATGCTCGTGACCCATCCGGGATTTGCTCTCGTCGCCCTCATCGCCCTCGCACTGGGCATCGGCGCCAACACCGCGATCTTCAGCGTCGTCAACGGAGTCCTTCTCAGATCAGTTCCCTACCCTGAACCCGAACAGCAGGCGATGGTCTGGCTCGACAATCGTCGCCAGGGCATCCACGAAGAGCAATTGCCTGCATCAATTTGAACGAGCCCAAAGGAGAAGACTTGAGAGTACCTTTCGCGAGACCGCTGTTCATTGTCGTTACGGGTCTGAGCCTGATTGGCGGATCTGCAATTGCATTTCTACCTGCTTTGATCGCGAAACCGCGGGTCAGGCAGGCGGCTGGCCAGGCACTCTCAGCCGAGAGTACGCGAAAGCTCGATCAGGTGCTCGAGGCGGAACGGCTGAAACGCAAGATACCCGGCATTTCCCTCGCGGTCGGGATCGACAACAGGCTGGCTTACTCGACAGCAGCGGGATCATCGGATATTGAGAACTCGGTAGCGGCGCGTCCCGAGTCCGTCTATCGCACCGCCTCGATTGCCAAAGCCATGACAGCCGTTGCGGTCGTGCAACTCGCTGAACAGGGCAAACTTGATCTCGATGCGCCGATTCAGAAGTATTGCCCGGCGTTTCCCGTGAAAAGCTCTCCCATAACCGCCCGATTGCTTCTCGGGCATCTAAGCGGGATACGCCACTACAAGACTCCAGCCGAGCCGTCCGGGACCGAGCATTATGGCGACGTCAAATCCTCACTCGCGATCTTTAAGGATGAGCCACTCCTGCACGAGCCGGGCACGAAGTTTCTTTACACGACATTCGGGTACACAGTTCTGGGTTGCGCGATTGAAGGAGCAACTGGGCTCGGATACGACCAGTACATGCGCGAGCGGGTATGGGCTCCGGCCGGAATGACTCAAACGGGACTTGATCACCTGCGGCTGGTCATCCCGCATCGTTCGCGAGGCTATGCCATGCTCTCCAGCATCACGTTTCTGCAGTTGCCGGAAAGCGAACGACGATTGGTTAAGCCAGGTGAAATCTACAATGCGCAGTTGCACGATACGAGCATGAAGGTGCCCGGCGGCGGGCTGGTCTCGACTGCGCCGGATCTAGTCAGGTTCGCCATCGCGGTCAATACAGGAAAGCTCGTCAACGAGAAGAGCCGCTCTGAGATGTGGACTCGACAGAAGACAAGCGACGGGAAGGAAACCGACTACGGTCTTGGATGGAATGTTGGAAATTCGCGAGGCCGCTTTCTTGTCTCTCACGGCGGTGGGCAGGCCGGAACCTCGACCCTTCTGACGATGTTGCCGACAAAAGGGGCGATCATCGCCATCATGGCAAATCTCGAAGGCGCCGATCTCAATGATCTGATAGCGCAGGTCGCCCGGATCATCGCTCCAGAATGAGTCCGTGGATATCTGTCGAACGATTCCCGGAGACCACAAATTGTCGCAAACAATAGTGGTCAGTAGATCAGGTCAATCAGGCCGCGACGGAAAGCCCCTGTAGCGCAATTTGCCTAAATTGCGCTGCCGGAGATTCGTCACCTGCCGACACAACGCACCGCAATGTAAGCAAATTGCGCTACCGTGCAGGCACCCCGATGGGTTTTTGAAAGGTCTTATGGAAAACATCATTCAGGATTTGCGTTTTGGGGTCCGCATGCTCATCAAGAGCCCTGGATTCACTGTTGTTGCCGTCCTCGCCCTCGCTCTTGGCATCGGCGCGAACAGCGCAATCTTCAGCGTCGTCAACTCAATCCTGCTTCGACCGCTGGCCTATGAGAAGCCCGAAGAGCTGGTTCTCATCTATCACAACTATCCCAAGATCAATCTTCAGGCATCGGTCTCCGCCTTCGGATACAGTCATTATCGCGACAATGCGAAGTCATTCTCCTATGTAGCGGCTCAGGCGGGTTGGCCAGTCAACCTGACCGGTACAGGCGAGCCAGAAAGGCTGGCCGGAACAGCGGTCAGCATAAACTTCTTTCAAATGCTCGGAGTGCAGCCCGCGCAGGGACGCACCTTCGCCGCGGGCGAGGATGAGGTCGGGAAGAACCATGTCGTGGTGCTTAGCCATTCATTCTGGCAGCGTCGCTTCGGTGGAAGCCCAGGTACGCTCAACAGCACCATCACACTCAATGGCGAGGGGCATACTGTCATCGGGATCATGCCACCGACGTTTGAGTTCGGACGCGAGTTGGGTCAGGTGGTAGATGTCTGGGCTCCGATCGCCTTCACCCCCGAACAGCTGTCCTCAAACCGGCTGACGTTTGAGTTCCTTTTTGTAATTGCGCGCCTCAAGTCGGGAGTTGCGATTGAGCAGGCTCAGGCGGAGATGGATACGATTGCGGGCAATCTGAGATCGCAGTTCATGCCTGGTGCCGATGCAGGTAACTGGGGTCTCCTGCTGCAGCCTTTTCGCGAACTGATTGTGGGAACTATCCGGCCGATGCTCTTCCTGCTGCTCGGCGCAGTTGGACTGGTCCTGCTTATCGCCTGCTCAAATGTGGCAAATCTTCTGCTGGCGCGCGGGGCGGCCCGACGAAAAGAGATTGCGATTCGCAATTCGCTCGGCGCGGGACGAGCCCGGATTATTCGGCAACTTCTCACCGAGAGCATGCTTCTGGCGTTGATCGGCGGCGCGCTTGGTTTGATGCTCGGCTATTTTGGCGTAAAGCTACTGGTCGCGCTCAATGAGTCTCGCATTCCGCGGGCGAGCGAGCTTGGCCTCGACCCTCTGGTCTTTGGCTTTACGGCGCTTGTCTCATTGGCGACCGGGATTATCTTCGGCCTTGTTCCCGCGTTGCAACTCTCGCGAGACGACCTCCACGAGACGCTTAAGGAAGGGGGCCGCAGCGGCGCGGGCGGCGTGCGCAGTCGCGTTCGCAGCACTCTGGTGGTGGTTGAGGTCGCCCTCGCGCTGGTGCTGCTGATCAGCGCTGGCCTTCTGATCAAGAGCTTTTTCCGCGTTCAACAAGTCGATCCCGGTTTTCGCCCACAGGGACTGCTTTCAATGCAGGTAGCACTCCCTGACCTCAAATACCGGGAACCCGCGCAGCGTGATGCATTCTTCAAAGATCTGCTGGAAAGGGTCAGCGGTCTTCCTGGCGTTGTCGCAGCCGGCGCTTCGTCGGTTCTTCCGATGAGTGGTTCGAACTCCAGCGGCAGCTTCCAGATCGAAGGGCGAGTCGTTCCGGAGGGGCAATCGTCTCCGCATGGTGATCGTTGGTCGGCGACAAGCGACTACTACAAGACGATGGGAATTCCGTTGATTCGCGGCCGGTATTTCGAGGAGCGAGACACCGCGGAGGCGCCGGGTGTAGTAATCATCGATGAAACGATGGCGCGCAAGTACTGGGCCGATGAAGACCCTGTCGGCAAGCGGATAACTTTCGAGGGAGGTCGCGAGAATCCTCGCTGGCGAGAGATCGTCGGCGTAGTGGGACACGTCAAACATCGCGGCCTGGAGGGCGAGAGCCGCGTTCAGTACTATATTCCTTACCATCAGCGCCCGCAGGCTGGCATGTTTCTGGTGGTGGGAGCCGTCGGTGATCCTTCCTCGCTTGCCGGAGCAGTACGCGCGACGGTGCTTGCGATCGACCGTGATCTGCCGGTTTTCCGGGTAAGAACACTCGAGCAGTACGTCGCTGATTCGATGGCGCAACGCCGCTTTGCCATGTATCTGTTTGGAATCTTTGCGGCGATAGCTCTCGTGCTTGCAGCGGTGGGTCTCTATGGAGTCATGGCTTATTCGGTGACGCAACGAACGCACGAGATCGGCATTCGCATGGCACTGGGTGCGCGCAGCCAGGATGTGGTCGCGATGGTTGTCGGACAAGGCATGATACTTGCGGGAATTGGGCTGGTGGTTGGTCTGGGGGCCGCATTTGGCCTGACGCGACTGATGGCGGCGCTTCTGTTTGGAGTCAATGCTCATGACCTCTCGGTCTTTGCATTGATCTCG
>JBDTUW010000268.1:0-6142 GCA_040007555.1 Acidobacteriota bacterium
ACGCGCCCATCGAGTTGACCATCGGGCCTTATGAAACGTATGAGGATGAATTATTCGGTTACAAGGCAGCGTTCGAGGTCTATGTGACCATTCGCGATGATGCGGAGACCGCGAAGCTGCAGAAGTTCAGCGGCTATTTGCAAATGCTCGAGAGCAACCTGCCGATCGATCCGAAATATCGTAATCCGAAACTTGGCGCATCCTCTCCGATTCGCGTTGTGGATACGGTGTTCAATGCCGGTGATGGCAACCGCGGCGTCCAGACTGCAGCATTCAACCTTCCGAACGACGAACGCGTCGTCAAAGAGAGGGGCTCAAAGCGAGTCATGCTCAAGAACGTGCAGGAGGCGAAGTTCAGGCAGACGCTCATCCCCATCTCAAAGGTGGTGCTCGACCCGTCTCAGCAGGGAGATGTCGATTTCGATTCGTTCTTCACGCACATCCTGGCTCACGAACTGATGCACGGGCTTGGTCCCCACGTCATCAAGGTCGGCGGCAAGGATTCCTCCGTGCGACAACAGCTAAAGGACAAGTACTCAACGATCGAGGAAGCAAAGGCAGACATCACCGGTCTGTGGGCGTTGCAACAGCTGGTTGATAAGGGCGAGTTGGGCAAGAAGCTGGAGCAGACGATCTACACCACTTTTCTGGCAAGCGTCTTTCGCTCCGTCCGATTTGGCCTCACCGAGGCGCACGGCAAGGGTGTTGCTCTGCAGTTCAACTATCTCGTTGACGAAGGCGCGTTCAAGCTCAATGAAGCAAATGGCACGTTCAGCGTTGACATGGCCAGAGTCAAGGATGCCGTGCGGAAACTCACCGCGGAAATACTGACGATCGAAGCCGAAGGCTCGTACGAGAAGGCAGCGGCAATGATCGACAAATACGCGGTGGTTCGACCGGCGATGCAGAAGGCACTAGATCGGCTAAAGGATGTACCGGTGGACATCGAACCGGGTTATCCCCTCGCTCGCAACGCCTCTGCGGCACGGTAATCAGCGAATTCAATCGTCGGGTCATCGGCGAACATCGATTCGCTACGACCTGACTGGTCGGCCGCTTTGTCAGAAGGAATGCATAACTGATCGACCCTCGAGGGCATCTCTCACAATGGATAAGATCCACCACGACGCTCGCGAAGATGCAAAGGAGCTCGGCAAGCTTGGATACGCGCAGGAACTCTTTCGCACCATGGGAGGGTTCTCAAACTTCGCCATCTCATTCTCGATCATCTCCATTCTCACCGGCGCCGTGACCCTTTACGGTCATGGTCTGAAGATGGGTGGCCCGGCGCAGATGGCGCTTGGCTGGCCGTTGGTAACTTTCTTCACTCTGGCCGTCGTCTGCAGCATGGCGGAACTGGCCTCAGCCCTTCCAACCTCGGGTGCGATGTATCACTGGTCATCCCGGATTGGTGGCAAGGGATGGGGCTGGTTTACCGCCTGGTTCAATATCATCGGTCAAATTGCGGCAGTCGCTGCCATCGACTACGGTTGCGCGCTGTTTATCACGCCCTTGCTTGGCCTCGAGGCCGGCAAGACAAATCTGCTTCTGGTCTATGCGGCGATCTTGTTGTCGCACGCGATGATTAACCATTTCGGTATCCGACTTGTGTCATGGCTCAACGATCTGAGTGTCACGGTGCATATCATCGGTGTCATCGTCATCGTCGGCGCGCTCTTCTTCTTTGCGCCCAAACAGCCGGCCAGCTTCTTCTTTGCTCGCATTACCAGCAATGACAACAACTGGCCGTATTGGTGGGCGTTCGTCATCGGTCTGTTGCAGGCGATGTGGACCTTTACCGGCTACGATGCCTCCGCGAGCGTTTCTGAGGAGACTGTTGACCCGCGCCGCCGCGCCCCGTGGGGCATGGTGATGGCGGTAGCTGTTTCCGGGATCGTAGGCTACGCACTGTTGATTGCGCTGACCCTGGCGATCAGAGACATCCCGTCGGTGCTGGGGGCGAGGGATGCGAGCGGCAATGAAGTCCCGGCGGTGATCGCGATTCTGACGGGCGCGCTTGGTGATCGCGCGGGAGCGATCTTTTCGGGACTGGCGGCGATGGCGATGTGGTTCTGTGGCCTCTCGGCGGTGACCTGGTCATCGCGTGTCATGTGGGCCTTCGCCCGGGACGACGGATTACCAGCTTCGGATACGTGGCGGCGGGTCAGCTCGAGGCACATGACGCCGGCACCCGCGATCTGGCTCTGCACGGTCGCGGCGTTTCTGGCCGCAGTTTACAGCGGTGCGTATGCAGTCGTGACTTCGATCAGCACGATCGGTTTGTACATCTCCTACATACTCCCCGTGTGGCTGCACTTGCGATCTGGTTCGACGACGGAGCGGGGCCCATGGAATCTCGGTAGATACAGCCGAGCGATCAATGTTGTCGCGATCGTCTGGGTCGTCTTTCTGTGCGTCATTCTCTGTTTGGCCGACTCACGAACCTGGATGTCCATCGCCGCGGTGACACTAGTGCTCGCATTGTGGTACGGATTGCGCGAGAGAACGCGCTTCAAGGGGCCGGCCTGGGGTGAAGGGGGAGGGCAGCAGTGAGTGAGGATCAGTTGAGAGGGATGTTGAGTCTTGAGCGGTTGCGAGAACTAGTCGCGATCGAACACATTGAAACCGTGATCGTGGGATTTACGGATCTTTATGGGCGTCTTATCGGCAAGCGCTACGACGCCGAGATGTTCGTCGATGATGCGGCGGAACACGGCTCGCACGGATGCGATTATCTCCTGGCCCTGGATATGGAAATGGAGCCCGTTCCGGGTTACAAGTTCGCCAACTGGGAGCTTGGATATGGTGATTTTCATCTCGTACCTGATCTCAATACGCTCCGCGTTGCGAGCTGGCTCGAAAAAACGGCCTTGGTCATGTGCGACGTCAAAAGCATGAAGACGCACCAACCTGTGAGCATTGCGCCCAGGTCGATCCTCGGCAGGCAGATCGCTGCTGCGCGCGCCACCGGCTTTGAGAGCTTTGCCGCTTCAGAGCTTGAGTACTACATTTTCCGGAACAGCTATCGCGATGCATTCGGCCAGGGTTACGCGAATCTCGAACCTGCCGGCTGGTACCTCGAGGACTATCACATCCTGCAAGGGACACGCACCGAACCTTACCATTCGGCCGTTCGCCGTCACCTCAAACATTCTGGCGTCCCGGTAGAGAATTCCAAGGGCGAATGGGGGCGCGGTCAGCACGAGCTGAACGTACGTTATGCAGAGGCGCTGGAGATGGCAGACCGGCACATCGTTTACAAGCAGTGTCTGAAGGAAGTGGCTGAGACGATGGGTTTGAGCGTCACCTTCATGGCTAAATTTGGAGCAGATCGCGCCGGTTCGAGTTGTCATATACATTTCAGCCTGTGGCGGGATGGCCGCAATGCCTTTGCGGGCGAAGACGAGTTTGGTCCGGTCAAATGTTCAACAGAGTTTCGGCACTTTCTTGGTGGTTGGATGAAGCATGTCCCCGATGTCATGCCGTTCTATGCCCCGACGGTCAACTCCTACAAACGATACGTCGACGGCTCGTGGGCCCCAACGCGGCTTGCCTGGAGCTATGACAATCGCACTGGCGGCTTCCGCGTTGTCGGGAGCGGGCAGTCCCTGCGAATCGAGTGCCGCATTCCTGGAGCTGATGCCAACCCGTATCTGGCCTTTGCCGCTTCACTCGCGTCCGGCCTCGACGGGATCGCGAATAAGATTGAGCCGCCAGAGTGTTTCACCGGAGACATCTACGCCGCCAAACATCTCCCGCGCGTTTCCTACACTCTCGCGGAAGCGACCGACCGGTTTGAAGCGAGTGAATTCGCGAGGCGCGTTTTTGGCGATGATGTCGTCGATCATTACACCCATTTTTTTCGTGCCGAACAAACTGCGTTCAATTCCGCAGTTACTGATTGGGAACGTAAACGCTATTTTGAAAGGATCTAACTCAGAGGGCGCGAAGGCGCGGGGGAGCTCGAAGGCGCTGAAGAGATTGACCATGCGATTAAAAGACAAGGTAGCACTCATTACTGGAGCGAGCAGCGGTATTGGCCGTGAAGCCGCGTTGCTCTTTGCACGGGAAGGCGCGGCGATCGTGGTCGTGGACGTCAACGATGCCGGGGGACACGAGACCGTCGAGATGGTCCAGTCGGCGGGAGGTAGAGCTGTTTACACCACCGCTGACGTCTCAAAGGCATCGGATTGTGAAGCGATGGTCGCTGTTGCTGAGGGAGAGTTCGGCAAGCTTAATGTCCTTTTTAACAACGCCGGCATCATGCATCACTCGGATGACAACGCCATGACCACCGATGAGGCCATCTGGGACCTGACCATGGCAATCAATGCCAAGGGTGTCTTCTTTGGCTGCAAATACGGCATCCCGGCACTCATTCGGGCTGGCGGAGGTTCGATCATCAACACCGCATCCTTTGTGGCGGTGCTGGGAGCGGCCACTCCGCAGATCGCCTACACTGCCAGCAAGGGAGCTGTCCTCTCGATGACACGCGAGTTGGCGATCATTCACGCGCGGCAAAACATCCGGGTCAATGCGCTGTGTCCTGGCCCGCTCCGCACGGATCTGCTTATGAGCTATCTCAATACCGACGAGAAAAAGCAGCGCCGCCTCGTTCACATTCCGATGGGGCGGTTTGGTGAAGCGCGCGAGATTGCTCAGGCTGCGCTCTTCCTCGCCTCGGATGAATCCTCCTTTGTCACCGGGACGGACTTTTTGGTGGATGGTGGCATCACCGCGGCATATGTCACACCGGAGTAGCGAAATTGAGCCACGTTCAACTGACCGTCAGTCCAATAGACAATTCCCTTTACGTCAGCCGCACGCAGGCCACTGCCGCGGAGATCAACAGCACTCTCGAGCAAGCTGGCGCCGCTCAGAAGCTGTGGAAGCACGTCTCCGTCGCCGAGCGTGCAGCGATCTGCCGGCGCATGTCTGCCTGGCTAATTGAGCGCGCGGATGAAGTAGGCAGGGAGCTGACTTATCAGATCGGACGACCGATCGCATACAGCCCATTTGAGATTCGCCGCGGATTTGGCGAGCGAGTGGAGTACATGTGTGCGATTGCCCAGCGCGAGCTCGACGATATCGTCATCGAGCCAAAGGAGAACTTCCAACGCTTTATCCGGCGTGAGCCGGTTGGGACGGTGCTAGTGCTTGCACCATGGAACTACCCGTGGCTGGCGTCCGTCAACGCCGTCGTGCCCGCGATCCTTGCGGGTAACAGTGTCATCCTCAAAATCGCACCGCAGACTCCGTTGGTCGCAGAACGCTACGCCGAAGCCTTTGCTGCGGCTGGGCTGCCCACTGGCGTCTTTCAGTTTCTGCACGTCGATCATGATCAAGTAGCCGAGGTGATCGGAGACTCGCGTGTCGCGTACGTTGCCTTTACCGGATCAGTCGCGGGTGGGCATGCGGTGCAGAGCGCAGCGAGTCAAAGGTTCATTGGAACCGGTTTGGAGCTTGGTGGGAAAGACGCGGCCTATGTGAGAGCAGATGCCAATCTCGAAGCAGCGATCGAGAACCTGGTCGATGGGGCCTGCTTTAACTCCGGACAGTCCTGCTGCGCTATCGAGCGCATATATGTCGAGCGGACGGTCTTCGAGGCCTTCGTCAATGGTTATGTTAAGCTCGCGAAAATGTATCGGCTTGGGAACCCGCTTGAGACGGAGACCACTCTCGGTCCGATGGTGCGCACTGAAGCGGCGGATAAAGCTCGCTCTCACATTGCTGATGCACTGGCGCGGGGCGCAAAGGCACTGATTGATGAATCGTTGTTCCCGATGAGCCGGGCAGGCACGCCTTATCTTGCGCCGCAGGCTTTGGTAGATGTCGATCACCGGATGTTGATCATGAGCGAAGAGACATTCGCGCCGGTGGTTGGGATCATGTCGGTCACGGATGACGAAGAGGCGATTCGGCTGATGAACGACAGCAAGTATGGCCTGACGGCGTCGATCTGGACCTCGGATGCTGATGCCGCTCTGCGTCTGGGTGAGCAGATCGAAACAGGAACGTTTTATATGAACCGCTGCGATTACCTGGACCCGGCGCTGGCCTGGACCGGGGTCAAGGAGTCGGGCCGAGGCTGCACGTTGTCTCGCCTCGGCTTCGATGCAGTGACGAGACCAAAATCCTTTCA
>JBDTUW010000269.1:0-6139 GCA_040007555.1 Acidobacteriota bacterium
CATCGACATTCAGAAGGATCAGCGTGAGGGTGTGATCGACATCGTCAAGCGTGCGACGAGTGTGGAGCCGACGCTGGTGCCCACGGTGCGAGCGCGGTTGCTGAAGCTGAATGGCCGCCCCATCGTTATTGATCAGGCGCCTCCGGGCGAGAACCGGGGGCTGCTCGCGCGCGAGTATACCCTTACTTACAGACCGACTTTGGACAAGAGTGAAACGGTCATTGCCGGCAAGTTCTGGGACTCCTCGCCGTTATCTCCCGCGGTGTCGCCGGAAGTATCTATAGAAGAGGCGATCAGCCGGGATCTTAAATTGGGGGTTGGTGACAACATCACATTCGATGTCCTCGGCACGCCCATTACTGCAAGAGTATCGAACGTGCGCCGGGTCGAGTGGCGTTCCGCGCGGACGGGGTTTTTGATTATCTTCAGACCGGGAGCACTCGAAGACGCGCCACAGATGTTTATCAGCGCGATCAATGGCCCCGCACCCGGGCCAGATCGCGCGAACCTTCAGCGGCAGATCGTCGAGAAATATCCGAATGTCTCTGTCATTGATGTGTTTGACATCCTCGACGTCGCGCGCTCGATCGTCGGCAATGTCTCGTTTGCCGTGACATTTGTCGGCGGATTTGTTTTCCTCAGTGGTTTGTTGATTCTGATCGGCTCGGTGGCTATGACCAAATACCATCGCCTGTACGAGTCCGCCATCCTGAAAACGCTCGGGGCGAGAAAGAAACTGATCGTCTATACGACGTTCGTTGAATATGGCGTGCTCGGCCTATTGGCTGGCCTGATAGGATCGATAGCTGCGCTGGGACTCTCGTGGGCAATCAGCGAATACGGATTGAAGATACCGTGGCACTTCCAACCTGCCATCAGTCTTGTCGGGATTCTCGTGACGCTGCTGGTGGTCGTCACTGTGGGAGTGCTGTCCAGTTGGGATGTCATGTTGAAGAAGCCGCTCGGAATTCTCCGAACCGAGTAGCGCAGCTTGTCGAGAGAGGCTGTGAACGTAATCACGACGCGCTGTCATTACTCCTGCTGCTCACGTCAAGGGGGGAAGATGTCATGTCCTCAATGATAAGGTTCTGCGCTGCGATGCCAACAAATGCGAAGCTATGAATAAACCAAAGGACAAGAGGGCGAAGAAGAGTACCGATGCGCTGCCGGAAAACCTGCGAACGGGTCTCGACGCGGCTACCATCGCGCGGGCGGTGGTGGATCAATTGTTCTATGGGTTGGGCCGTTTGCCGGAGCATGCAACGAAATGCGACTGGTATCTGGCGCTGGCTGCCGCCGTCCGAGATCGGCTCGTTGAGAGGTGGATTCAGTCGGTGAGGACGCTCAGTCAGCGCAATGTGAAAGTTGTCAGCTACCTTTCGGCTGAGTTCCTCATGGGGCCGCAATTGGTCAACAACCTGATCAATCTCGGAATCGTCGATGAGACGCGCAAGGCACTGGAGATGATCGGCCTCGACCTTGACCTTCTGGTCGCTCAGGAAGAGGAACCAGGTCTCGGAAACGGGGGCCTCGGGCGACTTGCTGCGTGCTATCTCGATTCGCTCGCAACGCTCCAGATTCCGGCGATTGGGTACGGAATTCGGTACGAATACGGCATCTTCGACCAGCAGATCAGGGACGGTTGGCAGGTGGAAATGCCCGATACGTGGCTGCGATTCGGCAATCCGTGGGAGATTGTCCGTCCGGAGATCTGCTTTCGGGTTCCACTTGGAGGTCGAACCGAGAGCGAGGTGGACGCCAATGGGCGGCTTGTCGTCCGCTGGATTCCCAACCAGATCATCAAGGGAGTTGCGCATGACACACCGGTCCCGGGCTACCAGGTGAACACAACCAATGTGCTGCGATTGTGGAAGGCGGAGGCCGACGATGCTTTTGACCTCGAGTCGTTCAATGAAGGCGATTACTTTGGAGCAGTGACCGAGAAGGTCCGATCGGAGAATATCTCGAAGGTGCTCTATCCGAACGATATTCCGATCGAGGGGAAGATACTCCGTTTGCAGCAGCAATACTTCTTTGTGTCATGTTCCCTCCAGGATATGTTTCGTATCCATCTCGCCAACGGAGACTCGGTCGAGGAATTTCCAGCAAGCTTCGCCGTTCAGCTGAATGATACCCATCCGGCGATCGCTGTCGCAGAACTCATGCGGCTCCTCATTGACGACTATGGAATCGAGTGGGAGAAGGCCTGGAAGATAACGCAGGCGACATTTGGGTATACGAACCATACGCTGCTGCCGGAGGCCCTTGAGAAGTGGTCGGTCGAGCTCTTTGGAAGCCAGTTACCCAGACACCTTGAGATCATTTACGAAATCAATGCTCGATTCCTGGCGGAGGTGAAGGAACGGTTTCCTTTAGATGAGGCTCTCGCTACCCGCGTCTCGCTGATCGATGAGAACGGGGACCGGTTTGTCAGAATGGCTCACCTCGCCACACTTGGGAGTCATTCGATCAACGGAGTGGCGGCGCTGCACACCCGGTTGCTTGAAAAAGATGTGCTGCGGGATTTCTTTAGACTTTTTCCTGAAAGATTCCACAGTATTACCAACGGAGTGACGCCACGCCGCTGGATGCTATTGTGCAATCCACCGCTCTCGGCACTCATCAGCCGTTCGATCGGCTGGGACTGGGTTCGCAGGACTGAGGTGGAACTTCGGCGCCTGGAGCCACTCGCCGTGGACGTCGGCTTCCAGGACGAATGGCAGAAGATAAAGCGCGAGAACAAGCTGGTCCTCGCGGCGTTGATCAAGGACAAGACGGGCATCGTGGTTGACCCCGCTTCTCTCTTTGACGTTCAAGTCAAGCGAATTCATGAATACAAAAGACAGCACCTGAATCTACTTCACGTGCTAACCCTGTATTGGCGCTTGAAGCACAGCCCGAGGGCCGACGTGACGCCTCGCACCTTTGTCTTTGGCGGGAAGGCCGCACCGGGTTACGCGCTCGCAAAACTGATCATCAAGCTGATTCACGCGGTGGCCGATGTGGTAAACAACGACCCGGACATAGCCGGCCGACTGAAGGTGGTGTTTTTACCGGACTTCAACGTCACGAACGGCCAGCACATTTTCCCGGCTGCTGATCTTTCAGAGCAGATTTCGACCGCGGGAAAAGAGGCTTCTGGAACGGGCAACATGAAATTCGCTCTCAACGGTGCGCTGACGATCGGGACGCTTGATGGGGCGAATGTCGAGATGCGCGAATTTGTCGGGCCGGAGAACTTCTTTCTCTTTGGACTGACAACCGACGGCGTCGCCGCCCTCAGGGACCGCGGCTACAACCCACGAGACTATTACTTCTCGAATCCATATCTCAGGGAAGTGCTCGATTCAATTGGTGGTGGCTACTTTTCGAAGGGAGACCATAGCCTGTTCAACCCGATCCTTGACGCGCTTCTCAATCGGGATGAGTTTTTCCTCTGCGCGGATTATGAGTCATATGTGGACTGCCAGGACTCCGTGGGTGCGGCATTCACGCAACGCGAGGAGTGGACGCGGAAATCGATTCTGAATGTGGCGCGCATGGGATACTTTTCTTCGGACCGCTCCATTCGCGAGTACTGCGATCTCGTCTGGGACGCGTGCCAGGTGGAAGTTGATATCCACCCGGTCTGAGACCTCTTGAGAATGAGAAATTCAGTTCTGGCTCCCGGTGGTTAGGCGCGATCGAGCAGCCTCGGGTAGAATCAACGCTTCTTTCAGGCATTCCTTTCGACGGAGAAGAAGAGCATGTCCTCACGGGGAAAGTTGGCGGTCATGGTCGGTGGCGGTCCGGCGCCTGGTATTAATTCGGTCATTTCTGCGGCCACTATCAAGGCTATCAACGAAGGCCTGGAAGTGGTGGGTGTCCAGGATGGCTTTAAATGGTTGATTCGGCGGGATGCCTCCTATGTGCGGCCTCTTTCGATCGCCGACGTTTCGCGAATTCATATGAAGGGCGGTTCGGTACTTGGAACGGCGCGTGAGAATCCAACGAAATCGCCGGAATCAATGGCCGCCGTGGTCGAAACGCTGGAAGCTCTGGGAGTAACCTGTCTTTTGACGATTGGGGGCGATGATACGGCGCTTTCTTCCAGTTCCGTGGCCGAGGCTTCAAAGGGCAGGATACAAACTGTCCACGTTCCCAAGACAATTGATAACGATCTGCCACTTCCTAACCAGATACCGACATTCGGCTTCCAGACCGCGCGTCACGTCGGGGTCGAGCTGGTGCAGAGCCTGATGGAAGATGCACGCTCCACTCGCCGCTGGTACGTCGTCGTCGCGATGGGAAGACAGGCTGGCCACCTGGCACTCGGAATTGGAAAAGCGGCTGGCGCCACTCTGACGCTTATTCGCGAGGAATTTGAGCAACCCTTCGTGCGCTTTGCGCAACTCTGCGACATTGTTGAGTGTGCAATCATCAAGAGAAGGGCCATGGGAATACATTTCGGAGTAGCCGTTCTGGCTGAGGGGTTGATTGACAAGTTAGATCCGGCTGAGCTCGCTGAGCTGCAGGATGTGGAACGGGATGACCACGGTCACATTCGCTTCGCCGAGGTTGATCTTGCCCGCAAGGTCAAGGTCGAAGTGCAGGGCAGACTCAAGCATCGCGGCATCAATGTCACGATCACCAACAAGAATATCGGTTACGAGCTTCGCTGTGCGGATCCGATCCCGTTTGATGCAGTCTATTGCCGCGACCTCGGCAATGCCGCGGTACGATTTCTGTTAGCTGGCGGCAGCGGTGCCATGGTGACGGTGCAAGACGGCCGAATGGTGCCGTTGTCGTTTACCGAGATGCGTGACCCGGCGACTGGCAAGACTCGGGTCAGGAACGTGGATACTCAGAGTGCGAACTTCCGGGTGGCCCGGAACTTCATGATCCGGCTCGACCATTCCGATTTGAGCGATGCCAATTGGCTGTCGAAACTCGCACGCGCGGGGAATCTTCCAGTCGACGAGTTCTGCAGCCAATTCGAACATCTCGTCAGTAGTTCACGTGTCTGAGAATAGTTGTATAGGCGATCCTGAAATATGACGATCAAAAGAATGGGCATTATTGTCGGTGGTGGCCCTGCTCCCGGTGCAAATGACGCGATTGCGGCGGCCACCATCGAAGCAATCAATCACGGAATTACTCCGATAGGCTTTCACGATGGTTTTGAATGGCTCGCACAGCGCTACACCGATGAGCAGCACGAACTAACCATCGACGAGATTTCGCACATCCACCTGGATGGCGGCGTCCTGCTGGGCACTTCGCGAACGGATATTACGCGGGCGCCGCAGGGCCTGGCTAACACGGTAGCAGCTCTCGAGAAGCTTGGCATCGAGGCGCTGCTCGCCATTGGCGGAGATGACCTGATCGCCAGCTCGATTGCGCTCGAGCGAGAGACGCAGTCACGTATCAAGGTGGTTCAGGTCCCCAAGAGTATCGATAACGATCTTTGGATGCCGGCCCCGGTTGAGACACTCGGATTCGAAACTGCACGGCATCATGCAGTGAAACTGGTTGGGAACCTCATGGAGGACGCGAAGACCACGGGGCGTTGGTACATTGGCGTGACCATGGGGCGACCAACAGGGCATCTGACGCTTGGAATCGGCAAGGCAGCCTCAGCAACCTGTACGATCATTTCCGAGGAGTTCGAGGGACGGAGCATCTCTCTGGCGGATATCGCCGACATCATCGAGGGAAGCATCATCAAGCGGCGCGCCCTGGGTCGGGACTATGGGGTCGCGTTGCTATCCGAGTCACTCTCCGAACATTTCAGCCATGAGGAAGTGACGGAGCTTCAGGATGTAGATCGCGACGCACAGGGTAACATTCGTGTTGCAGAGATCGATCTTGGACGCAAAGTGAAGACTGTCGTTCAGGCACGGCTTGAAGCGAGAGGGATCAAGATTACGCTCGTTGATAAGACGATCGGATATGAGCTCCGTTGCGCGCCTCCAATCCCGCTTGACGCCGAGTACGGCCGTGATCTTGGTTATTCCGCTGTCAAGTTTTTACGCGAGGGTGGCTCGGGTGCATTGATCACAATCCAGGCAGGTGAGTTCAAACCTATTGCGTTGAGTGAGCTTGCCGATCCCGCCACTGGCCTCGGCCGGCAAAGAATGGCTGATATCAATACTGAAGC
>JBDTUW010000270.1:0-6116 GCA_040007555.1 Acidobacteriota bacterium
GGGGTGTTGCTAAGAAGGTGGCTCTGATCGCCTGGGATTACGGATCCGAGTGAAACGGGTAAGTCCATGTAGCGCAAATTGCGCTACGTGATGGCGACTCTTTCAGCTTGTTGCTAAGGAATTATCATGAATCTGCGGGATGAGAACAGAAGCCTTCTAACGCGCAGACACTTCTTCGCCAGGTGTAGTCTGGGCGTTGGCACGGCGGCGTTGGCCACGCTGCTGAAAGAGAGCGGTTACGCGACGGGCCCGCTGGTGCAGGGTGCTGAGAGCAGGAACTCGCTCACGGGATTACCGCACTTTGCGCCAAAGGCGAAGCGAGTCATTTACCTGTTTCAGGCTGGCGGCCCCTCTCACCTCGACCTCTTCGATGCGAAGCCACACCTCGAAGAACGCCGTGGGCAAGACCTGCCTGAGTCCATTCGCAAAGGACAGCGGCTGACAGGAATGACCGCTTATCAGTCGACTTGGCCGACGGCGCCGTCCATTTACAAGTTCGCGCAATACGGTCAATCGGGGGCCTCACTGAGTGAGCTGCTGCCACACACCGCAAAGGTCGTTGATGATTTGAGTTTTATCAAGTCAATGCATACCGAGCAGATCAATCACGATCCGGCACAGACGTTCGCACTCACAGGTTTCCAACTCGCGGGGCGTCCAAGCCTTGGCGCGTGGTGTGCATACGGATTGGGAAGCGAGAACAAGGATCTCCCGGCATTCATCGTCATGGTTTCGGTGGGTCGCAGCGGTGGTGATCAGCCGCTGTATGACCGGTTGTGGGGCGGGGGCTTTCTACCGTCGAATTATCAGGGAGTGAAGTTTTACAACGGCCCCGACCCCGTTCTTTACCTGTCAGACCCACCAGGGATCAATCGGCAGGCGCGCCGTCAGTTCCTCGATGATCTGGCAGAGATCAACCAGATCAATGCCCAGGAGTTTGGCGACCCCGAGATCGTCTCTCGGATTGCGCAGTATGAAATGGCATATCGCATGCAGACCTCGGTGCCGGAGCTGACGGACCTCTCGCGGGAGAGTGAGAAGACCCTCGAGATGTATGGCCCGGACTCGCGTAAGCCCGGTACATTTGCATTCAACTGCATACTTGCACGCCGTCTCGCCGAGCGCGGTGTCCGCTTCATCCAGTTGTTTCATCGCGGCTGGGATCAACACGGGGATTTGCCGAAGAACATTTCAAAGCAGTGTCAGGATACCGATCAGCCCTCGGCCGCGCTGATTCAGGATCTCAAGCAGCGCGGATTGCTCGAAGACACGCTCGTTGTCTGGGGAGGTGAATTTGGACGGACGGTCTACTCCCAGGGAAAACTAACGGCGAGCAACTACGGACGAGACCATCATCCGCGCTGTTTCACTGTGTGGATGGCGGGTGGTGGGATAAAGCCGGGGATCACGGTGGGCGAGACCGACGAGTTTGGGTATAACATCGCGCGGGATCCGGTCCACGTACATGACTTGAACGCGACCATTCTGCATTGTCTTGGGATCGATCACACACGACTTACATTCAAATTCCAGGGGCGTCATTTCCGGTTGACTGATGTCAGCGGATCAATCGTGAAGAGTGTCCTCCTCCAGCCGTCAGGACAGCGTGTGTGATTGCGGCTGGCCGCTACTTCGATGTCGAAAGGCATGAAGTTGCCGGCGAATTCACGCTTCCTTCTTCGCGTGCTTTGCGCTTTTTGCGGCTTGTCGTGAGTCTGTCTCTTAAGCCTCGCGTCAGCTCCTCCATCCCCAGCTGAACTCATTAGCGGACCTTACCGGCCCATTCCCCGCCCATTACCGGTTTGACACCCGTCTCACGCGCAGCCTATAACAAAGCGAAGAGGAGAATGAACATGGCACTATTGGAGGAAATTACTCTGGCACTTACGGCCGCGATGAAAGCGCGGGATGCGCCGCGTCTCTCAACGCTGCGCATGGCGAAGAGCGCGCTCAAGAACCGTGAGATTGAGAAGATGGCTCCGCTTGATGAAGCCGAGTCGATGAAGGTGCTTCAAACCCTGGTGAAGCAACGTCGCGATAGTGCCGAGCAATACACACAGGCCGGGCGACAGGAACTCGCTGACAAGGAACTTGCCGAAATCAAAGTGATCGAGGAGTACATGCCCGCGAGTCTGGATGAGGAAACTCTCTCGCGACTCGTGGATGAAGCGATCGTCGAGATCAGTGCCACCTCGGTCAAGGATATGGGACGTGTCATGAAAGCCGTCATGGCCAGGCTTGGAGGGCAGCCGGTTGACGGAAAAATCGTCAGCGGCCTGGTCAAGACAAAACTTGGAGGCTGAAGGTTCACCGCTCCCGCCTCACAAGTCGAATAGTGCTCCCTGCGTCGTGGGTCGACGAAACGTTTTGAGCTTCGCGTGTGATGGAGACTCCTGCGCATTGAGCCCCAGCTTCCGGCAATGCAGTTTGAAGCTCTGAACGATCATGTCCCAGTAGGGACCCTGCCCGCGCATCCGCTTACCGAAAGCGCTTTCATTCAATTTTCCGCCGTGCGCTTCGCGGACACGGTTGAGAATGCGCTCGGCTCTGAGTGGAAGCTCAGTTCGCAGGCGTTGCTCGAAATATTGAGCGACATTACCCGGTAGGCGCAGCATATTGAGAAAGGCCTTGCTCGCTCCGGCGTCACGAGCGCGCGCGAGCAGCTCGGGAATCTGATGCTCGTTGAGACCAGGGACGACCGGCGCAATACCCAGGCCAACCGAAACCCCGGCATCGGCTAGAGCGCGCATGGCACCGAAACGAGCTTCAGGGAAAGGCGCTTGCGGTTCCAGCGCCTTCGCCGACTCGTGATCTGCGAATGGAATCGTGAAAAAGACCGAGGCTTCGGCATCCCGCGCCAGGGCCGCGATTAGTTCGATATCGCGTCGAACCAGCGCCGACTTGGTGACGATGCTGATGGGATTGCGAAACTCGAGACACACTTCAAGACATCGCTTCGTCAGTTCGTAGTTTGCTTCTAGAGGAATATACGGATCCGAGGTGAAGGAGAAAACCAGAAGCTCGCCCTTCCACGATGGCTTGAAGAGTTCGGCACGGAGCAGCTCAGGTGCACGAATCTTGGCGACGATCTTGCTCTCGAAATCAGTACCGGCTCCGAAACCAAGATACTCGTGGGTCGGGCGTGAGAAACAGTAGGTACACGCGTGCGGACACCCGCGATAGCAGTTTATCGAGTAATCGAATCCGACATCGGGGCTGTCGTTGTGCGTGATGATCGATCGGGTTGCCGTTTCCTCAAAGACCTCGAGCTTGACCGGCGGAGGTTCCCCAATCCACTCCTGCTGAGTCATAAGCCATGGGTTGGGGGGATTCTGGACGTGCCGCATCAGGATGCCATCGCTCCGTTTACCACTGATATCCTTTTCGTCGATGGCTTTAGCTGAAAAATGGCCAACTTTTCGCACCCATACGTCAGCCGGTCAGAATGGGGAGGTCCTGAGGCGCCCCTGCTGTCCAAACTCCGATATACCACAGTCACGCATCTGATCATCCATCATACCGCAATCTCGCGCGAAGATGAGGACTGGCCCAAAGCGCTGATGGACATCTGGAAGCTGCATGTCACTACCAGAGGGTGGGATGACATCGGTTACAACTTCGTGATCGATCCCAATGGAGTCATTTACGAGGGCCGCGCTGGTGGTGAGAATGTGCGCGGAGCCCACTTCATATGCGCGAATGAGAACACGATGGGGATTGCAGTGATCGGGAACTTCGAGGAGACCCCGCCTCCACAGGCGGCCGTATCGAGTCTGATCGAGCTCCTTGCGTGGAAATGCAGAGAGGTGGAAATTGATCCATTGGGAGCGAATTGGCACTCGGCTACAAAGCTCCTGCTGCCGAACATTGCTGGTCATCGCGATGGTAACGAAGCGCCGTCCGATTCGTCGGCGTGTCCGGTCGGAACCGTTTGCCCTGGTGCATTTCTCTATCGGCTGCTGCCGGCGATCCGTCAGCGAGTGAGGTTGGCGATGGATGATTTACTGCGCTGAGTCGAAAAGATCGAAGGGTGAACTGACGCCGAGGATATCAAGGAAGCGCTTATCGTTGTGAAGCCGAGTGAAATCGGAGTCGCTGATGACCTGATTCCGGTAACGCGGTTGGATCTGAATCGAGCGATGCAGGTAATCAAGGGCTTCGTCGGGAGAGCCAGTCTGCGCATAGGTCGCAGCCAGCGAGTACAGCAGATGAGCTTCATCGGGCCGCATCCGCAGTGCCTTTTCAAAAAGTGTGCGAGCCTGAGTGAAATCGCCGATATTGAGCGCGACAACACCGCGATCGTAGAGTTCATCGGCACTGCGAGGCGATGACAGTGGCCGCGCGAGCTTTTGATTGCAAACCTGGATGTAGGTTTGCGCGCGCGCATTGATCTCAACTTCCTGAGGATAGCGACTCTGAACAGCTTCAAACAGGTCCTTTGCTTCCGCAAACTGTCGTCGATTAAAAACCTTGACTGCTTGTTCAAAGCCCTTGATGACTCCTGAGGACGGCTGTCTTCGTGGCGGCTCTGGCGGTGGAGGCGCAATACGCTTGAGCACCTTTATAGCGGAAGGAGTGACGCGACGCGCGACCTTGTCCGATTTTCTTGCCGGGCTGGCGAGTGATCCGTGGGATTTGACCGCAACTTTGGTCGCCTTCGCACTGGCAACGCTCTTGGTGGTGGCGCTCTTTTTCTTCTTGTCAGCACTTGCGCTGGTGTTGGCGGGCGCGCGGGTCAAAGAGATCTTTGCGATCTTGGAAATCTTCTTGGATGATTTCTTCGCGACCGTCGCCTTGCTTGCGCTTGAGACGCGCCCCCCACTCAATTTCGAAGTCGACACCTTCGCTTGAGTGCTTGTCACAGCCTTCCTTCCAGGAGCTGTTCGCGATTTCAAAACACTCTGACGAACTATTGTCTTCGAAGCAACGCGCGATTCCGCACGCTTCGAGGTCGCTCTCATTTTCAGTTCCTTCTTCAAAGAAGCTCCTCAGTTGCTACCGTGGTCGCTCCCACACTTTCGCTAAGTCACTGCTTTATAACAGATTTAGACCTGAATTGTCAATTGGTCGCGTGAGCCCCTCTCAAATTATCCTGGTCCCCACCAATCTCCTCAACACTTGTTGGTGTGGCACAATGACACATCCTGTTTCGATTGAGGGGTTGAGGCGAAAAAGAGAAGTGGCCTAAAGTAGGTCATTCTGAAAGTGTTACCGGGTGGGTTGCAGGGATTTGACCATGAGGTAACCGTCGTCGCCGTTTGAGTAATAACGCTGCATTCGCTGGACGACGACGTAGCCCAATTGCTCATAAAGAATCTGAGCGGCATCGTTGCCAACGCGAACTTCGAGACGGAGGGTTCGCACGCCGCGAGCGGCGAAGCTCCGCTCAACTTCGTGCATCATCAATCGGGCCAGTCCTTTACGTCGATACTCAGGCGCCACGCCAATCGTCGTAATGTGTCCGGTTCCGTCGGGTTCGATCACTCCGATGGCAAACGCGCTCATCTCCCCATCAGCGGAACGTATTTGCAACGCAATGGTTTGTGGGTTTGACAGGAGATATCGGAAGGTCTCCCGCTCGTATGTCTCGCCATCCACAAAGCATCTCAGATCGAGCTGCCAGCACTCGTTGAGGTCAGCGAGTGTAATCGGACAGAGCCTGCCCTTAAACGGTTTTGACGATGTGTGAAGATGGTTAATTGCCCGCATAGGCCAAAACTTAGAGAATCATCTCTATAATGAAGCTAGATAATTAGCATGCAATCACCGTAACTGTAAAAGCGATAACGCTCCTCGACCGCATGTCGATACGCTGAAAGCGCCAGATCCCTCCCGGAAAACGCCGCCACCAGCATTAATAATGATGACTGCGGCAAATGAAAATTTGTTAGTAGCCCACCAATCACCCTAAAGCTGTAACCCGGGTATATAAAAAGATGCGTCCGCCCCCTTCCCCCCTCGATGGTGCCTGATCGGAGGGCGGCGCTTCCTGCTTGTTCGAGCCGAAGAGTTTCCGGAATACCATGGCAGTGAAAGACGGGCGGCGGGTCTACCGCGTCAAGTGCGCGGCGTGGTGCGCTCGATATAACGAACGACCTCGATGAAGATGGCCCGGA
>JBDTUW010000271.1:0-6102 GCA_040007555.1 Acidobacteriota bacterium
GGCCCGGGGTTGTAGCGCTTCGCGATGCGAAGAAGCCTCCAGTATGACGCCAGCGCCAGCCAGCGACCCGCGAGTGGCAGTCTTTTCGATGGGGTCAATCCGACCTCGCTGACCACATCGGTTTTCCGCGTTGCGAGAATCGATCGCATAACCTGCGCATGCAGTCTCGCCGATACGATCTCTCTGGGAAATAACGGCGGCCGCATCGACGTCGCCGATCGATCCAGCCGCGATGGCTGCCACTTTCGCGTCGTGCGCAGGATCCTACCCAGGTTCAATCCGATCGTGGACGGTCGCCGCCCCATTGAGAGAAGCGAAAAGGCGATACGCAGACATTGCGAACACGAATTGCACGCTGCCTCACCGGCTCGAACACGCCAGCAGGAATACTGCAGATCAAGTAGATGCGGATAGCGCTTCGTGAGCAATTCCTGAACCTGATAGCTATGCAGGGCTGCCGTCAGCGAAGAACAGTCCATCCCCCAATTCTTCATCAGCTCAGAGACAGCAGACAACGTCGCAACCGAGTACATGAAATGGGAGTGTTGAACAACCTCATTATTGAGCGAAATGTTCTCCTGAACCTCCAGCTCAGATGCGACAAAGAGATGCGTTACCTTCAGCGCCGCGCCCACCGCGATCAGAGCGCCGAGGTAGAGAAAGACGTCGGTGATTTCATTGACCGAGACCTGATAACCCAGGTCCTGCGCAAATCCGTGATACAGGTTTGCTCGGTAATCGGATTCTACCTCGACGAGTTGAACCGGCGCGCGCCGAGTAACCTCCTCCAGCACCTGTCGGCGGCGCTCGGTCAGGTGATCCTCAAGCAGCGGCATCTGCGACGTTGTTGTTACCAGCAATGGTCGTTCGGTTAACTCCGCAAGGAGTCCGGTCTGCAGCAGGCTGTCCTTGCCACCGCTAAATGCAGTCCCGCAGCGCCCCGAATCCTCGATGGCTAAGGGCGCCGACGCCGGGCCGCGAGCGATGATCTCGATTTCAGGTCGAGCATTTGAGCCGTCTCCATAGGTGCTGAGCGAATTCATCTGCGCACGCATCAGTCTCAGCCAGAGTTCTGCCTCGCCCGGAAGTAGTCCGATCGGGAGGTCGATTCTGCACGGCGCGAGGAGCGGCCAATGGGAGTGCAGGCAGAGAATCGCAATCCGCCACCAGACCCCCGCCGGGACCGCCGCCAGATCAAGACCCAAAGGGAAATTGAGCGTGAATTCGGACTTTTTATAGAGTCGCGTCGGCGGCTCCACCGCCCATCTGAACGTCACGGCACGGTCCCCAACTTCCGGGTGGTCGATCGTGATCAGGTGCTTAGTGGAAGGGGTGCTCAAAGATTTTTCTCGAAACCAAATTCGGCATAGACGCGACCGAGCGATGTGGTGAGAACGTCGGCCGAGAAAGCTGCCTCGTATCGCTTTCGAGCTGCCGCGGCCAAGCGAGATCGCAACTCCGTGTCAAGAAGCAGTCGTCTGAGCGCGTCCGCGATTGCCTTACTATTTCCTGGTTCCACGAGAATGGCCTCGCTCTCAGAAACATCCTCCGGGATTCCATCGATATTCGAGGCGACGATAGGAAGGCCAGCCTGCAGGGCTTCAAGAACAGCCACAGAACCGCTGCCCTCCTCGATCGACGGAAGCGCAAAAATGTCAGCCGCCTTCAGGTACGCGAATGGGTCTGGCACCCAGCCTTCGATCGCGACAAAGCCCTCAAGACCAAGCTTCCTTGCAAATCTGCGGTGAGCCTCAACGAGCGGACCGCCCCCAACCAGGCAAGCTCGGAATGGAAGCCCTGAATCGCGCAACTGAGCGAACGCCTCAAGGAGGTGGACGATCCCCTTGCGTGGGTCGTGTCTTGCGACCGCCACGATCAGTGGTGCCTCCGGCGCTTTGAACGCACGCAGCCCTTCGGGAGCAGGCCCCTCGACTCCGGTCAGAAATGCAGTCTCGGAGCAGTAGGGCATTTTGCGGCATTGGATATTCGGACCATACTCCGAAGCAATGATGCGGCTCACGGAATCGTAATTCACCAGAACGGCGTCGGACTGCAGCAGGTGCGGTCGCTCGTAGCGTCCCCGCAGGTAGTGCACGACCGCGAATTCAACGGATTGCACACCCTTGGCAAGCAGGCTGACCCCACCCAGCGCGCCGCGAAGCTTTGCCAGATATTCGTGTCTGAGCGTGGAGTAGGCGCTCGTGATGTGAGCCGCGCGGCACCCACGTGCGCTCAATCGCCCGCGGACTTCGGAGCCGATCCCGAACCAGAAACCGAAGGAATGGAGGAGATGGGGTCCTGGCTTCATCTCAAGAAAGGACGTCACGGCGCCCACAAGCCTCGGTCCGTGCAGTGGGAGCACGATGGGCCGTAAGGGCCGCGCCCAGGATGCAACCTCATGTAGCACTCCGAACGCGCATTCACGCGTCGCGTTCTCACTCCCGACGAAGAAAATATGAGGTCTAAACCCGAGCGCCATGGCCGCGCGAGCGTGTGAACGGACATAGCTTGAATGCCCTCCCTGCTGCCTGTACGGGTCCTTGCCCGCTATGAAAACAATCTCACTTGACATGCAGCGCCTGGGACATCTTTGCGGATCGGGTCGACACCGCTACGACTTCGTGCCAGTGAGCGAGCCCAACTTGGCGTTTAGGGATTGGAGGGTTTTGCGTGCCCACCAATAGAGCCTCACCAGCTTCCAGGAGCGCGTGGTGGAAAAGCTTTCATAATGACGTCGCAGAGATTCGACTTCATTGTAGAGATGGCGCTCGTAGTCTGACGTCACGACAAAGAGTGGAGCAAGCGCGCCGGCGATCCACTTTTGGATGACCCATTCACTGCCCGGATGAGCCACCAGATCGAGCAGCAGCCTGGCTGACGAAACGCTCACCGGGTTCCGCGCGGATCCGAGTTCGGGAACAAAATGGAAGAGTGCCTCAACGACAACACCATGCTTTTTGTAAAAGTACGACAGCGTTTCGAGGAATCTGATCACCTTCGGCAAACGTTCCTCAATCGGCAACCAGCTCCCCGGCATCTTTTCCTCGTGGTAGTGAATTCCGATGGCCTCGAGCGAACGGTAGAATTTGCCAGCCTGGTTTTTCTCGATCTCAAGACACCAGTCCAGATCCTCATAGTAGGAGCGCATTTCAAGGTCATACGGATACTGCTTGAGGTGTCTGGTACTGACAAGAGTGAGGCAACCCGGAACCCAGCGGCACTCTCCGGACCGGCCCTTTATCTCGTCGAAGCGAGAACCCCCACCCATCAGGCCGAAGTAGAGCACTCCGTCTTCAATGCTGTGACTTCCTCCACAGATGTGGGTTATGCCGTCCGGAAAGACTACGCGACCGGTGACCGCAACAGCTTCGGGGTGTTTGTCGAACTCAGTCAGCAGGTGCTCGAGCGCGCCCGGGAGAATCTCCACGTCATTGTCGATGAGGAGGACATAAGGCGTAGTGACGTGCTGGAAAGCGAAGGCTCGTCCACCCGCGCAACCGAGATTCTCGTCGAGAAGAAAAAGCTCAATTTGCGGGTTCTCTCGCTGTAGTTCCTTCAGGGCTGATCGCACCTGCGGCTCGGAATTGTTGTCGACTACAATCAGCCGGTAAGGGACCGTGACATTGGTCTCCAGAGCCTTCAGCGCCATGAGTGTGAGATCGCTCCGGTTGTACGAAAGCAGAACCACCGTCACCTCGACCTCAGCGTGACGTTTGGCGAAGCCGGCCGGGATCTTTCTTCGACTCTTATCGGCTGCACGCAGGATCTCCTGTCTGACACTCTTTGAATCGAGCTGCTCCAGATATCCCGGCGGGATGGAACCGAGTGAGTACGCGGCGATGGCAGGGAGTTTGTGATAGTTCGATGGGCGATAGGCCACCCTTTTGCCCAACATGATGCCTGCGATCATGACGTGGGCACGATCGGTATGAACCCATTCGTGTTCAACGATCGTCCAGAGCCACTCATCGAGAGTCCTGCAGGTTGCCGAGATATCGTTGTTGTCAGGCGGGATCAAATACCTGAATGAGGACTCGGCATCAGTCCGGAAGGCCTTGAGAACACCCCTGCCCTTTTTGCGGTATGGTGCGTAGTCAAAGAAGAAAGCGCAGTCGAGAGCCAACTCGGCCTGGCAGATGCCGCGGATTTGTTCGTATGAGGTCCGTTCTCGCGCGAAAGCAAGTGCCTTCGTTTTCGAGAGAGATGTCGAGACCGCCCGAGACTCAAGATCGAACGAGGATGGAAGAACAATAACTCGCTCAAACCGCTGCTCTATTTCCGGCAGCCGTATCGCCATTCCTTCGAATGCGCGGCACCATGCGCCGCCCCCGATCACCACCCCTAGTTGACCGGTGATGCCCTCAAGTTCGAGGACGCTGACCTCTCGATAGCGTCGGCCGCTGAAGAGTGCCCGAGTGCCGGCGTAGATGAGCTGGTCGCCAATATTGCCATACCCGCGAACGAGGGTGAACTCAGAAGCCCCCTCCAGCGCCGCGAGTATTCTCGATCGGCTGGCTTCGATCTCAGATTCCAATGTTGACCACATTTTACGGCGACACCCTCAGCTGGAAACGGCAGGTTAGCGACAGAGTTTAGTATGAAGCCTGTGCGATTGCCAGTCAGTTGCCAGTTGTCAGTTGTGTCAGTTGCCAGTTGCCAGTTGTCAGTGGCGGCTAAGGACGCTCGCCGCTCCGCGTTCTCACCGGCATCTGACAACTGACAACTGACAACTGGCAACTGACAACTTCTTCCCGGCTCTGGCGATGAAATGCCAATTTGAGCTAGACTCGACAAACGAAGGGTTGAAGGTGAAATGCAACGCACTCTGAGCACCGCTTATCTGGGGCTCGGTTCGAATCAAGGCGATCGCGCAGCGAATCTCTTGCGCGCGGTCACGGCTCTAGTCGGCAGTGACCTGCAGGTCAGCGCCGCCTCGTCCATTTACGAAACAGAACCTGTCGGCGACGTAGATCAGCCAGATTTTCTCAATATGGTGGTAGCGGTCACCGCTCCACGTCTCGAACCATTCTCGGTTCTCAACTATTTTCTCGCGACAGAGAGTCGGCTCGGCCGTCAAAGGACGTCAACTCGTCAGCAACGAACGGTCGACATCGACCTCTTGCTGCTCGACGAACTTGTCGTTGACGACAGAAGGGGTGGAACCGATCTGGTCCTCCCTCATCCCCGTCTGCATCTGAGACGGTTTGTACTGGCCCCGCTGGCTGAGATCGCTCCGCATCTTAAGCACCCGGTGCTGGGTGAGACAATGTCCCATCTGTTGGGCGCTGTCGATGACTCCGCAGCTGTCCGAGTTTATCGAGGATAGGGCGCGGACACTGACGGTAATCAGAAATGTTAGGCCGAACTATCGATGGATAGCCCCCACCAGCTATGCGGCGATGGTCCGGGAATTCTCGTGAGGGTGAGGGCGAAAGCCCTTTAGCCCTTTGGAATCATGCATCTGTTATGGAGATAATCACGCGAGCTGCCCGCCTTCAGGCGGTGACGAGCAAGTTTGAGGAAGAAGATAAGCCCGTGGGATTCGTCCCGACGATGGGCGCTCTTCACGAAGGGCACCTCAGCCTGGTCAGGGAAGCGCGACGAATGGCCGACGCTGTCATCGTCTCGATCTTTGTCAACCCGGCGCAGTTTAATCAGCCGGAGGACTTTGACAAGTATCCGAGGGACCTCGCGCGGGATGCCGATTTGCTGGCACCGGCAGGTGTCGATTACATTTTCGCGCCGCCGATCGAGGAGCTCTATCCGAAGGGGTTCTCCAGCTGGGTTGAAGTTCGTGATCTGAGCGAGAAGCTTGAAGGTCTGTCGCGGCCGAATCACTTCCGCGCGATCAATACTGTCCTGACGATCCTTTTCAACATGATTCACCCGAAGTTTGCGTTCATGGGTCAGAAGGACGCACAACAGACGGTGATTACGAAAAAGCTCGTGCGCGAACTTCACCTGCCTGTCGAGATTGTTGTTATGCCGACCGTTCGCGAGTCCGATGGTTTGGCTCTGTCGACGCGCAATTTTGACCTGTCTCCAGAAGAACGCCGCGCGGCCCCCGTCCTCTATCGAGCTCTCCATCGTGCTGAGGAGTTA